>NZ_JBFTPJ010000709.1:0-3087 GCF_056398445.1 Variovorax sp. 01T439_2 | reverse complement strand
ATCATGTCGTCCATGCCCTGCACCATGCCGCGGCGTGACGAGAGGTCGCCCATCACGTTGCCGGCGTAGTCTTCAGGCGTTTCGACTTCCACGGCCATCATCGGCTCGAGGATCACGGGGTTGGCCTTGCGGGCGCCTTCCTTGAAACCGAAGATCGCGGCCATCTTGAACGCCATTTCGTTCGAGTCCACGTCGTGGTACGAGCCGAAGTGCAGCGTGACCTTGACGTCGACGACGGGGTAGCCCGCCAGCACGCCTTGCGTCAGTGCTTCCACAACGCCCTTTTCCACTGCGGGGATGTATTCGCGAGGAACCACACCGCCCTTGATGGCGTCGACGAATTCGAAGCCCTTGCCGGCTTCCTGCGGCTCGAGCTTGAGCACGACGTGGCCGTACTGGCCCTTGCCGCCCGACTGGCGCACGAACTTGCCTTCGGCTTCCTCGACGGTCTTGCGGATCGTTTCGCGGTAGGCCACCTGCGGCTTGCCCACGTTGGCTTCCACGCCGAACTCGCGCTTCATGCGGTCCACGATGATTTCGAGGTGCAGCTCGCCCATGCCGGCGATGATGGTCTGGCCCGATTCCTCGTCGGTCTTGACGCGGAACGACGGGTCTTCCTGGGCAAGGCGCTGCAGGGCGATGCCCATCTTTTCCTGGTCGGCCTTGGTCTTGGGCTCGACGGCCTGCGAGATCACCGATTCCGGGAAAACCATGCGCTCGAGCGTCACGACGGCTGCCGGGTCGCACAGGGTTTCGCCCGTGGTGACTTCCTTCAGGCCCACGCAGGCAGCGATGTCGCCGGCGCGGATTTCGTTGACTTCTTCGCGGTTGTTCGCGTGCATCTGCACGATACGGCCGATGCGCTCCTTCTTGCCGCGCACCGGGTTGTAGACGCTGTCGCCCTTGGTCAGCACGCCCGAGTAGACGCGCACGAAGGTCAGCTGGCCCACGAACGGGTCGGTCATCAGCTTGAATGCGAGCGCCGAGAACTTCTCGTTGTCGTCAGCCTTGCGGGTGACGGGGGCTTCGTCTTCGTCGGTGCCGTTGACCGGCGGAATGTCGGTCGGAGCGGGCATGTATTCGACGACGGCGTCGAGCATGGCCTGCACGCCCTTGTTCTTGAAGGCCGAGCCGCACAGCATCGGCTGGATTTCGCCGGCGATGGTGCGCTGGCGAATGGCCTTCTTGATTTCCTCTTCGGACAGCTCGCCGCCTTCGAGGTACTTGTTCATCAGCTCTTCGCTCGCTTCGGCAGCGGCTTCGACGAGCTTTTCGCGGTATTCGTTGCAGACGTCGGTCAGGTTCGCGGGGATTTCACCGTAGGTGAAGGTCACGCCCTTGTCTTCGTCCCAGATGATGGCCTTCATCTTCACGAGGTCGACGATGCCCTGGAAGTGCTCTTCGGCACCGATCGGGATCTGGATCACGACGGGGTTGGCCTTCAGGCGGTCCACCATCATCTGGCGCACGCGCAGGAAGTCGGCGCCGGTGCGGTCCATCTTGTTGACGAACGCGAGGCGCGGAACCTTGTACTTGTTGGCCTGGCGCCAGACGGTTTCCGACTGGGGCTGCACGCCGCCGACCGCGTCGTACACCATGACGGCGCCGTCCAGCACGCGCATCGAGCGCTCGACTTCAATGGTGAAGTCCACGTGGCCGGGGGTGTCGATGATGTTGATGCGGTGTTCTTCGAACTTGCCGGCCATGCCCTTCCAGAAGCAGGTGGTGGCAGCCGAGGTGATCGTGATGCCACGCTCTTGCTCTTGCTCCATCCAGTCCATCGTGGCGGCGCCATCGTGCACTTCACCGATCTTGTGGTTCACACCGGTGTAGAACAGGATGCGCTCGGTCGTCGTGGTCTTGCCGGCGTCGATGTGCGCGGAGATGCCGATGTTGCGGTAGCGCTCGATGGGGGTCTTGCGGGACATGATTTACTTTCGGGTTAAATGCGTTGAGCGCTGGGCCTTGAGCACGGGCGACGTCGCCCGACACTCAACACCCAACGCCCAAGCGAAGTTTGATTCTTAGAAGCGGAAGTGGCTGAATGCCCGGTTGGCTTCTGCCATGCGGTGCACTTCGTCGCGCTTCTTCATGGCGCCGCCACGGCCTTCCGTGGCTTCCATCAGCTCGTTGGCCAGGCGCAGGGCCATCGACTTCTCACCGCGCTTGCGGGCGGCTTCCTTGATCCAGCGCATCGACAGGGCGAGGCGGCGGACCGGGCGGACTTCGACCGGCACCTGGTAGTTCGCACCACCGACGCGGCGCGACTTGACTTCGACCATCGGCTTCACGTTGTTGATGGCAACGGTGAAGGCCTCGAGCGGGTCCTTGTCGGGGTTCTTCTTTTCGATGAAGTCGAGCGCGCCATAAATGATGCGCTCGGCAACAGCCTTCTTGCCGCCTTCCATGATCACGTTCATGAACTTCGACAGCTCGACATTGYCGTACTTGGGATCCGGCAGGATTTCACGTTTGGGGACTTCGCGACGACGTGGCATTTTTCTAACCTCTTTGCTTCAGTTGGCATCGTTTCCGATACCGCGAGAGCCATTCCGGACTCTCACTTACTCGACCCGACATTGGGTCACTTCGTTCGATGTGCCCGCCAAGGCAACCGAACACCGCTTGTTTGTTTTCTACGACAGGAAGGCTTAAGCCTTCTTGGGACGCTTCGCGCCGTACTTGGAACGCGACTGCTTGCGGTCTTTCACGCCTTGCAGGTCGAGCGAACCGCGCACGATGTGGTAGCGAACACCGGGCAAGTCCTTGACACGACCGCCGCGAACCAGCACGACGCTGTGTTCCTGCAGGTTGTGGCCTTCGCCGCCGATGTAGGAGATGACTTCGAAGCCGTTGGTCAGGCGGACCTTGGCAACTTTACGAAGCGCCGAGTTGGGCTTCTTGGGCGTCGTGGTGTAGACGCGGGTGCAGACACCGCGGCGTTGCGGCGAGTTCTGCATGGCAGGGCTCTTCGAATTGATCTTTTCGACCGTTCGACCCTGACGCACCAGTTGATTGATGGTTGGCATGAATGAATTAGTCCCAAAACAACCCGGCCCTGGCTGTGAAGCCGCCCCTGCCTTGTCG
>NZ_JBFTPJ010000708.1:0-3092 GCF_056398445.1 Variovorax sp. 01T439_2 | reverse complement strand
GGCGGGACACAGCGTCACGGTCTACAACCGGACGCCTGCTCGCTGCGATGTGCTGCGCCCCTTGGGCATCGAGGTCGCAGACACGCCAGGCCAGGTCTTCGAGGCCGCGGAGGCCGTCATCATCATGGTGCCGAGCCATCTGGAGGTGGACCAGGTCCTGGAGCGCTCCCCGGAGGGCGCAATCACCGCGCCTGTGAGCGGCCGGACCATCGTGCTGATGGCCACCGTGGCACCGGCGTACTCGACGGCGCTTGGCACCAGCCTCGCGGCCGCGGGCGCCCGCTACGTCGAAGCACCGGTCTCGGGCTCCAGGCAGCCCGCAGAAGCGGCGCAGCTCGTGATCCTGGCGTCGGCCACCGAACAGGCGCACATCGACCACGTGCAGCCACTGTTCGACGCGATCGGAAAGAAGACCGTTCGCTGCGGCCCGGTTCCGATGGCCATGCGCATGAAGCTGGCCAATCAGCTCCTGCTGATCGCCTGCTTCGAGGCGATTTCGGAGGCGACGCACTTCGCTGCAGGCATCGGCCTCGACGTGCAGCAATTTCTCGACATGGCGCAGGCCGGCCCCTTGGCCAACGACGTGCTGCGCTCGAAAGTCGCCAAGCTCGTGTCGAACGACTTTGCCCAGCAGGCCCCGATCCGCCATGTGGCCAAGGACATCGGGCTGGTTTGCGACGAAGCGGAGCAACGCGGCGTGTGGCTTCCGATTGCCACGGCCAACCGTTCGCTGTTTGCGGAGGCCATGCAGGCCGGGCAATCGCAGGACGATGCCATCGGCATCATCAAGATCCTGCGCAGGGGCAGGTAGCCATGTCCGCAGCTTCTTCCACCGCACTCGCGGGATCCGCGGGGCGGCATTCGCTGGCCGCGGGCGTGCTGTGCGGCCTTGCGGTCGCACTGATCTGGTCGAGCTGGTCGGTGGCCACGCGGTTCGCCGTGACCACCACCCTGGGGCCGCACGACGTGACGTTCCTTCGCTTCGGTGTTTCGGCCCTGCTCCTGTGGCCCATCCTGGCTCGAAAAGGCCTTGGCCTCGCACAGATCGGCATCGTGCGGCTGCTGGTGATGGCGCTGGGTGCGGGAGTGCCTTTCATGATGCTCGGTTCTGTAGGCATGCGCTTCGCACCCGCATCGCATGTCGCCACGCTCATGATCGGAACGATGCCGATCTGGGTGGCGGTGCTGTCCGGCGTTCTGTTCGGCGAAAAGTTCAGCCGCCAGCAACTCGGCGGCATGGCGGTCGTCCTCGCCGGCGTGCTCTGCATCGGCGGCTATGCGCTCCTTGCCAATCGTGCGGCAGGCGAGTGGCGAGGCGATCTGCTGTTCTTGCTGGCGGGCCTGTGCTTTGCAAGCTTCACCATTGCGCAGCGCCGCTCCGGCATCAGTCCCTGGCACGCAACCGCGCTGGTGAACGTGTGCTCCGCCGTGCTGTTCGCACCGATCTACTTCTTCTGGTTCACCCCGAACATCTTCACTGCGCCACCGGCGGCCGTCGGGTTCCAGGTTGTCGCGCAAGGCATTCTGGTCGCGATCCTCGGGATGTACTTCTATACCGAGGCCGTGCGCCGGCTCGGCGCTCCCAGA
This sequence comes from Variovorax sp. 01T439_2, assembly GCF_056398445.1. Classification (NCBI taxonomy): domain Bacteria; kingdom Pseudomonadati; phylum Pseudomonadota; class Betaproteobacteria; order Burkholderiales; family Comamonadaceae; genus Variovorax; species Variovorax sp. 01T439_2. Next base: position 1,505 of record NZ_JBFTPJ010000708.1, on the reverse strand, counting down.
GCGGCCATTTTCGGTGCCCTCGCGCCGGCGCTCGCTGCATTGATCGGCGCACTGTTTCTCAAGGAAATCCCGGCTGCGCTCACCCTGGCCGGAATTGCCTTGGTGATGGGCGGGGTCGCACTGGTGGTGACGGGGGCGCGCGCCAAGCCAAGGTGATCAAGCGGCGCACAACGCGTGCGGAACATTTCAAGCCGGCATGTCGGTCCGCGGCAGCCGCAGGTGCTTCTTCAATGTCTCGAACACCTGCCGCGTGACCGGATTCACCACGTGGCTGTGCACGTACAGGTAGTACGCCAGGTCGGGCAGGCGCGGCATGCCGTCGCCGGCGCCCAGCACGCGCAGGCCGGCGTCGAGCTGCTCCACGCCGCGCGCCGTGACGCCGAGGCCCGCGCGCAGCGCGGCCTTGATGCCGATCAGGCTCGACGAGGTGTAGCGCGGCGTCCAGGCCACGCCGGCGGCGTCGAGCGCCTCGTGGCCGATGCGGCGGAAGATGCTGGGGCCGTCGGCCATGATCAGCGGCACCGGCTTGGACGGGTCGTGCACGTAGCTGGCGGCGCAGAGCCACACGGTCGGCGAATTGCGCAGCACCACGCCGTCGAACTGCGGGTCGGCGCGGTTCGAGATGATCATGTCGACCTCTCCGCTCTTGAGCGAGGTCATGAGATAGGGGCTGCGGCCGATGTGGATGTCCAGTTGCAGCAGCGGCGAGGTGCGCGCCACCTCGGTGAGCAGCAGCGGCAGCATGGTCTCGGCCACGTCGTGCGGCGCACCGATGCGCAGGTTGCCTTCGAGCTCGCCCTGGCGCAGGCTGCGCAGCGCCTCGTCGTTGAGCGCGAGCAGGTGGTGCGCGTAGGTCAGGAGCCGCTCGCCATGCTCGGTGAGGCGCTTCTGCCGGCCCTGCTTGGCGAACAGCGCGTGGCCCACCTGCTCTTCGAGCCGCTGCATCTGCTGCGTGATGGCCGACTGCGTGCGACCCAGGTGCACGGCCGCCGCCGCAAAGCTATGGTGGCTGACGACGGCCGCGAAGGAGCGCAGCAATTCAAGATCGAGCGTGGGCATACATTAATTTTATTGATGTATTTGTTGCGCCGGCTGGATTGTCGGGTCACGCTCCGGTCACTACAGTGAATGCACACCAAGACACGCATCCCCACTGGAGAACCCTGCATGAGCACCCTGTCCGACCCACGCCGCGAGGCGGTCGCCGCGTCCATCGACCGGATGAAGAAAGCCATTGGCGGCGCTGAACCAACCCGCGAAAAGCTCGATGCGGTGCTCGACGCGCTGCAAGGGCTGGCCGCGCGCACCGACTACTGGGGGCCCGCCGACTTTCCGGCGCCCGAGGCCGGCGAGCACCAGGCCCGCTACCTGATTGCCGAGGACCCGGACCAGAGCTATGCGCTTTATCTCAACGTGATGCGCCCGGGCAAGAAGATCGTGCCGCACAACCACACCACCTGGGCCTGCATTGCCGCGGTGGAAGGCACCGAGCACAACCGCGTGTA
>NZ_JBFTPJ010000707.1:0-3094 GCF_056398445.1 Variovorax sp. 01T439_2 | reverse complement strand
GCGCAGAGCTTCCAGGCGCTGCGCACGGTGGCCCGCCAGGCGATCGGCACCGGCGCCTGATCTGAAGTTTTGAAAAAAAGCGCTTCAGGCATTGACTTGCCTGTTCGCATGCAGCATGATGCATGTCATCGACGCCAGAAGTTGCATTATTCTTCCGGTTTCGCATCTGCCCCCACAGGAGACTTCCGTATGACCGAGACCACGACCCTTCAGGCGCCTCTGCGCGTCGACTACCGCATCGAACCCGCGCAATACAGGCACTGGAAGCTCAGCTTCGAAGGCCCGGTGGCGCGCCTGGTGCTCGACATCGCGGAAGACGGCGGCATCCGCCCCGGCTACAAGCTCAAGCTCAACAGCTACGACCTGGGCGTGGACATCGAACTGAACGACGCGCTCAACCGCGTGCGCTTCGAGCACCCTGAAGTGCGCAGCGTGATCGTCACCAGCGGCAAGGACCGCATCTTCTGCTCGGGCGCCAACATCTTCATGCTGGGCGTGTCGAGCCACGCCTGGAAGGTGAACTTCTGCAAGTTCACCAACGAGACGCGCAACGGCATCGAGGATTCGTCGAAGCACTCGGGCCTGAAGTTCATCGCGGCCGTGAACGGCGCCTGCGCCGGCGGCGGCTACGAGCTGGCGCTGGCCTGCGACGAGATCCTGCTGGTGGACGACCGCTCGTCCTCCGTCTCGCTGCCCGAGGTGCCGCTGCTCGGCGTGCTGCCCGGCACCGGCGGCCTGACCCGCGTGACCGACAAGCGCCATGTGCGCCATGACCTCGCCGACATCTTCTGCACCAGCGTGGAAGGCGTGCGCGGCCAGCGCGCAGTCGACTGGCGCCTGGTCGATGCCGTGGCCAAGCCCGCGCAGTTTGCCGCCGCCGTGCAGGAGCGCGCCGCGCAGCTGGCCGCCGCGAGCGACCGCCCGGCCAGCGGCAAGGGCGTGGCGCTGGCCCGGCTCGAGCGCACCGACAGCGCCGACGGCATCGCCTATTCGCATGTCGACGTGAAGATCGACCGCAGCAAGCGCACCGCCACGATCACCGTCAAGGCACCCACGGGCACGCAGCCCGCGGACATTGCCGCCATCGAGGCCGCGGGCGCTGCGTGGTGGCCGCTGGCCGTGTGCCGCGAGCTCGACGACGCCATCCTCAACCTGCGCACCAACGAGCTCGACATCGGCACCTGGCTGCTCAAGACCGAAGGCGACGCGGCCGCCGTGCTCGCATCGGACGCCCTGATGCTCGCCCACAAGGACCACTGGCTGGTGCGCGAGACCATCGGCGCGCTGCGCCGCACGCTGGCGCGGCTGGACGTGTCGTCGCGCAGCCTGTTCGCGCTGGTCGAAGCCGGCTCGTGCTTTGCCGGCACGCTGGCCGAGCTGGCCTTTGCGGCCGACCGCAGCTACATGCTCGCGCTGCCCGACGATGCCGCGCGCGCACCCAAGCTCGTGCTCAACGAATTCAACTTCGGCTTCTTCCCGATGGTGAACGACCAGAGCCGCCTGCAGCGCCGCTTCTATGAAGAAGCCGCGCCGCTGGACGCCGCCCGCGCCGCGGCCGGCAAGCCGCTCGATGCCGACGAGGCACTGAAGCTCGGCCTCGTCACCGCCGCGCCCGACGACATCGACTGGGACGACGAGATCCGCATCGCCGTCGAGGAGCGCGCCGCCATGTCGCCCGACGCGCTCACCGGCCTCGAAGCGAATCTGCGCTTCGCCAGCAAGGAGAACATGGCCACCCGCATCTTCGGCCGGCTCACGGCCTGGCAGAACTGGATCTTCAACCGCCCCAACGCCGTCGGCGAAAAGGGCGCGCTCAAGGTCTACGGCACCGGCGAGAAGGCCGGCTTCGACTTGAACCGCGTCTGAATGAAGAAGAACCCCCAGTCCGCACAACCCAAGGAACAGCGATGAGCACGATCAACTACAGCGAGAAGATCCCCAACAACGTCAACCTCGGCGAAGACCGCACGCTGCAGCGCGCGCTCGAAGGCTGGCAGCCCAACTTCATCAACTGGTGGGACGATGTCGGCCCCGAGGGCTCGACCAACCACGAGGTCTACCTGCGCACGGCCGTGAGCGTCGATCCGCAGGGCTGGGCCCAGTTCGGCCACGTGAAGATGCGCGACTACCGCTGGGGCATCTTCCTGAACCCGGGCGATGCCGACCGCGAGATCCACTTCGGCGACCACAAGGGCGAGAAGGCCTGGCAGGACGTGCCCGGCGAACACCGCGCCAACCTGCGCCGCATCATCGTGACCCAGGGCGACACCGAGCCCGCCTCGGTCGAGCAGCAGCGCCACCTGGGCCTGACCGCGCCGAGCATGTACGACCTGCGCAACCTGTTCCAGATCAACGTCGAAGAGGGCCGCCACCTGTGGGCCATGGTCTACCTGCTGCACAAGCACTTCGGCCGCGACGGCCGCGAGGAAGCCGAGGCGCTCTTGCAGCGCACCTCGGGCGACCAGGACAACCCGCGCATCCTGGGCGCCTTCAACGAGAAGACGCCCGACTGGCTCGCGTTCTTCATGTTCACCTACTTCACCGACCGCGACGGCAAGTTCCAGCTGGCCGCGCTGGCCGAGAGCGCCTTCGATCCGCTCGCACGCACCACCAAGTTCATGCTGACCGAGGAAGCGCACCACATGTTCGTGGGCGAGAGCGGCGTCTCGCGCGTGCTGGCGCGCACCGCGCAGGTGATGAACGAGCTCAAGACCGACGACGCGCAGAAGGTGCGCGCGGCCGGCGCCATCGACCTGGGCACCATCCAGCGCTACCTGAACTTCCACTACAGCGTGACCATCGACCTGTTCGGCGCCGACCAGTCGAGCAACGCCGCCATCTTCTACAGCTCGGGCCTGAAGGGCCGCTACGAGGAAGGCAAGCGCGGCGACGACCACGTGCTCAAGGGCCAGACCTACAAGGTGCTCGAGGTGAAGGACGGCCAGCTCGTCGAAAAGGACGTGCCGATGCTCAACGCGCTCAACGAAGTGCTGCGCGACGACTTCATCAAGGACTCGGTGGCCGGCGTGGGCCGCTGGAACAAGGTGCTCGAGAAGGCCGGCATCCCCACGCGCCTGACCGTGCCGCACAAGGC
>NZ_JBFTPJ010000706.1:0-3106 GCF_056398445.1 Variovorax sp. 01T439_2 | reverse complement strand
GTCCTGGACCGCGTCTTCCAGGCGCCGGCGGGCTTCGTCGGCCTGCTGGCGATGCTGCTGAAGTTCCGCGGCCATCTGGTTGAAATGGCGCGCCACCACTTCGAATTCGTCGCCCGATGCAAGGTCGATGCGGTGCTCGAGCGAACCGGACTGCAGGGCCCGCGTGCCTTGCAGCAGCAGCTCCAGGGGGCGCTTGAGGCGACCGCGCAGATGCAGCGCCCACAGCACCGCTGCGACAAGGGCGATGATCGCCATCGCAATCGCCTGCTGCCGCAGCCGGTCCAGGCCCCGCTCGGTTGCGGCACGGGCAATGGGAACCGCCTTGCGCTGTCCTTCGATGGCACCGTTGAGCAGCTCGCGAAGGTCGCGGCCCTGGGTCATGTCGAAGACCTGCGCCACCTGCCGCCAGACATTCGGGAATTCCGCGCCGGGCGACAGCGGCTGCAAGTCCTGAAGCTGCGCCTGCACCTCGAGGATGTTGCCGTCCAGCAGCTTGCTGATCTCGACCAGCTGGAGAACCTCTTGCGGCACGGCGATGTCCTCCCGCGAGGACAGCTTCCGCCACGAGTCCAGGTGCAGGCGGGACATGGCGTCCAGCCGCGCAGCGCCGGTCCGCATCCGCTCGAGCAGCTGGTCCCGCACCGCCGAGGTCGCCTCCGCATTCATGAGCCGCTGCGAGGCCCACACGCGCAGCCTTTGCTTGTTGGCTGAAATCTCGAGGAGCTCGGAAAGAATGTCGCTCGTCAGCCGGCTGTGTGCGGCGTATTCGTTGACGCGATTGGAGCCCCAGTAGACAAAGGCGGCCTGGCAGCACACCAGTGCAACAAGAACCGCAAAGGCGAACGACAACCGTAGACGAAACATGGCGGCGAAGTCTACAGGCCTCGATTTGCCCTGCGCTCCAGCAAGTCGCGCTTGGCCTTGTCGTGATGCGCATGCAGAGGGCCGGTGACCAGCTGGTTCTTTATCGGCGACCAGTTCGGAGTCGAGAGGCCAGTGATCGCCATGGCTTGTTGATGATCGCTGCGCGGGAGGCAGCTCGAATCCATTCCCTTCAAATCCTCAGAAGGCGCTTCATCAAGAGCGTTGGATAGTCTTGCCGATGTCCCGCAACGGCATAGACGAAAGTGTCCTCCTGGGTATCGCGAAGAATGAAGATAGCCACTACTTGCGGCGTTGGCGAGCTGCGGCCAGTTGCGCACGGGATTCGGCAGCGGAAATACCTTTGCCCTTCATGCGCTCTTTCTCACCCAAGGCAATGATCTTCAAGGCGGCGATCAGCGATTCTTTTTCCTGAAACTGCTTGACGCTTTCAATCACCATGCAGGCCTCGCCATTCTGGGTGATGAAGAAGGGCGTGCCGTTCATCTCCAGATCCTCGGAGATTTGAGCGGCATGGCTTTTCAGGTATGAGATTGACTTGATGTTGGAGATGGTCGGCATGGCGATCTTCGAGTGCCTGAAGAGTAGATCTAGTACCGAATTTAGTTAAGGTCAAGTGCTAACACAGGCTCCGAACCTGCAGGCTGGCATGTCAGCAAGCTGACAGCACCATGCACTTGCCGCCGCCTTGGGCAGCAAAGCAACACCCGAAGAGCCTCAGCTGTTGACCGTGACCCCCGTCTCTTTCACGACCGATTTCCAGCGCGCGATTTCTTCGCTCAGGTACTTGGAGAACGCCTGCGGCCCGCGGGGCATGGAATCCACGAACGAGCTTTCCAGCCGGGCCTTGACTTCCGGCAGTTCCAGCACCTTGTCGACGGCCGCGTTCAGCTGCTGCAGCAGATCCGCGGGCACCCCGGCAGGTGCCATCACGCCATACCAGGCGCCTCCCACCATGCCCGGCACGCTTTCGGAGAAGGTCTGCACGTCCGGCAATTTCGGATGCCGCGTCGCGCTGGCAATGGCAAGAACCTTGAGCCTCTTCGCTTCGATGTGCGGCATGCAAGCCGGCACGGAATTGATCACCATGGCAACCTGCCCGCCCACCGCATCGGTCAAGGCCGCGCTGCCGCCCTTGTAGGGCACGTGCACCAGCTCCATGCCCGTCTTGCGCTTGAGCGTCTCGCACAGCAGGTGGGGCACGGACCCCTGCCCTGGTGTTCCCACGCCGTATTCGCGCACTCGGGCACGCGGCAGCGCGATCAGTTCGCGCAGGGAGTTGGCCGGAAGCGACGGATGCGCCACCAGCAGTTGCGGCGAAGAGCCCACGAGCGTGAGCGGCGAGAAATCCTTGATCGGATCAAAGGGCAATTTGGGCTGTACCGCGGCATTGGTGGCGTGCGCGGCGTCCGCAAGGAACAAGGTGTAGCCGTCCGCGGCGCTCTTGGCCGCGGCATCGGTGCCGATCAGCCCCGAGGCCCCGGCCTTGTTGTCCACGACGACATTCCACCCCGCCGTTTCGGTCAGTTTCTGGGCAATCAGGCGCGCGACAAAATCGGAACCGCCTCCGGGCCCGTACGGCACGATCAGGCGGATGGGCCGGCTGGGAAAGCCGCTGGCAAATGCGCGGCCGCTCCCCAGGCCGGCGGCCATCAGGAAGGCAGAGGCGACAAAGTCCCGGCGGCCGATGGAAGGCATGGTCAAGGCTCCTGGTAGTACGCGATGTGTTCGAAGGGAGGCGCGTCCTTGCGAGAACGCATTCAGGCAAGCAGCGATTGCGCGGCACGCCGGAATCCGGTGGCGGCGGCATCCACGCAGGCCGCGTCGATATGGCGGTGCGTCACGAGCCGGATCCGGCGCGGACCCCACGGGCGGACCAGGACATCGCATTCCTTGAGTGCCTCCGCCCAGGCGAGACTGTCGGCTGCGGCCTCGGGCACGTCGACGAAGACGATGTTGGTGGGCGGCGTGCTGATACCGACGGAGCCGGGCAACACGGCGCGCAATGCCTCGCTCAGGCACGACGCCAAAGCATGGTCTTGCGCGAGCCGGCCGGGCATGGTTTCCAGGGCGTCCAGTCCCGCGGCGGCAACCACGCCGATCTGGCGCTGCGTGCCCCCGAGCATCTTGCGCAGCCGTCTGGCGCTGGCCATGGTGGCGGACGGGCCGGCGAGCACCGCACCTGCAGGCGCGCTCAGGCCCTTGGAAAGGCAGAGGGTCACCG
>NZ_JBFTPJ010000705.1:0-3110 GCF_056398445.1 Variovorax sp. 01T439_2 | reverse complement strand
GCGCAAGGCACCCCATCGACGGGAGCGTTGGACAGAGCAGTTGTTGATCGGCGGTACACCAGCAGCGTGTCCWGGTGCACAGGGCATCGGGTGCTCCCCGCAGCGAAATCAAGGAGGAGGCCGCAGGCCGGGGGACATTCGCGGAGGGGAGTACCCGGTGGCCTGTGCACGCGCCCCGAACAACAGCAACAAGAGCAACAAAGGAGCGTGAAAACATGGACGCACTGAAAGACATCGGCGGCCCCGCACAACCGCTTCTCACCATCACCGGCCTGGTCAAGCACTTTCCGCTCAAGAAAGATCCGCTGGGCCGCGGCGGTGGCGTGGTGCGCGCGGTCGACGGAGTGGACTTCGAAGTGCTCAAGGGCGAAACGCTCGGCGTGGTCGGCGAATCGGGCTGCGGCAAGTCGACCACCGCGCGGCTGCTGATGCAGCTGATTGCACCAACGCGGGGCGAAGTGATCTTCGACGGCCGCGAAGTCGGCGGGCGCGAACTGCCGCTCAAGGAGTTCAGGCGCCAGGTGCAGATGGTGTTCCAGGACAGCTACGCCTCGCTCAACCCGCGCCTGACCATCGAAGACTCCGTCGCCTTCGGCCCGCAGGTGCACGGCGTCGGGCGGCGCGAGGCCGTGGCGCGTGCGCGCGACCTGCTCGCGCGCGTCGGGCTCGAGCCGCAGCGCTTTGCCGAACGCTATCCGCATGAGCTTTCGGGCGGGCAACGCCAGCGCGTCAACATCGCGCGCGCGCTCGCGCTGCAGCCGCGCATGGTGATCCTCGACGAGGCCGTGTCGGCGCTCGACAAGTCGGTGGAAGCGCAGGTCATCAACCTGCTGCTCGACCTCAAGGCCGAATTTGGCCTCACCTATCTTTTCATCAGCCACGACCTCAACGTGGTGCGCTACGTGAGCGACCGCGTGATGGTCATGTACCTGGGCCAGGTGGCCGAGATCGGGCCGGCCGACGCGCTCTACGATGCGCCGGCGCATCCCTACACCCGCGCGCTGCTCTCGTCGATGCCCTCGATGGACCCCGACCACCGCACCGAGGAAGCGGCACTGGCCGGCGACCCGCCGAACCCGATCAACCCGCCCTCGGGCTGCCGCTTCCATCCGCGCTGCGCGCTGGCCGCGCCGGTGTGCAGCCAGGTGGTGCCGGAGCCCATCGCCACCGGCGCGCGACATGCGGCGAGCTGCCTGGTCCACGAGACCGGCAGCGGACATCCGATGGCCGTGCCGCTGGCCCGGGCGGCGTGAACGCATGACGACCACGACGACAACGATGAACAACCCGAGCTCTTCTTCCCCCGAGCCGATGGTCCGCCTGCGCGACCTCAGCGTCAGCTTCAGCGGCGGCCGCAAGCCCGTGCATGCGGTCAGCGGCGTGAGCCTGGAGGTGCAGCGCGGCGAGGTGGTCGCGCTGATCGGCGAATCGGGCTCCGGCAAGAGCGTGACCCTGCGCACGCTGCTGCGCCTGCATCCCGAGCGCCGCACGCGCATCGGCGGGCAGGTGCAGGTGGCCGGGCGCGACGTGCTCGCGATGCCCGCGCGCGAGCTCGACGACTTCCGCGGCAAGGTCGCCTCGATGATCTTCCAGGAGCCGCTGCTTGCGCTCGATCCGGTGTATTCGGTCGGCGCGCAGATCGTCGAGTCGATCCGCCGGCACGACAGGAAGGCCACGGCGGCCGAGGCGCAGCAGCGTGCGCTTGCGCTGTTCGAGCGCGTGCGCATCCCGAGCCCCGAGCGGCGCCTGGCGGCCTATCCGCACGAGATGTCGGGCGGCATGCGGCAGCGCGCGATGATCGCGCTGGCGCTGGCATGCAAACCCCAGCTGCTGCTGGCCGACGAGCCGACCACCGCGCTCGACGCCACGGTGCAGATCCAGATCCTTTTGCTGCTGCGCGAACTGCAGCGCGACCTCGGCCTGTCGGTGATCTTCGTCACGCACGACATCGGCGCCGCGGTCGAGGTGGCCGACCGCATCGCTGTGATGTATGCGGGCCGCATCGTCGAGGAAGGCACGGCGCGCGAGCTGATCCGCTCGCCGCGCCACCCCTACACCATCGCGCTGCTCAAGAGCCGCGCGCACGGCGCTCTGGCGCGCGGCGCGCGGCTCGAGACCATCGGCGGCACGCCGCCCGACCTGTCGGCGCTGCCGCCCGGCTGCGCCTTTGCCGAACGCTGCACGCTCGCCACCGATGCCTGCCGCGCCGCGCAGCCGCCGGTGGTCGAACTCGCGCCGAAGCATCGCGCGCGCTGCATCCATACCGATGCCGCCGCCGCCATCGCGCCCACGCTGGCCGCCTGACCCGCCCCTGCACACACACACCACGACACGCCATGCCCCTGCACGACCCCGCCCACGCCTTCGTTCCGTACCCCGACGCGCCGGTGCCGCATGCGCCCACCGGCCCGCTGGCCGACCTGCGCTTTGCAGCCAAGGACCTGTTCGACGTGGCCGGCTATCCCACCGGCGGCGGCAGCCCGATCGTGCTTGCGATGTCGGGCATCAAGACCCGCACCGCGCCCACCGTGCAGAAGCTGCTCGATGCGGGCGCGCGCTTCGCGGGCAAGACCGTGACCGACGAACTCGCGTTCTCGATGAACGGCAACAACGCGCACTTCGGGGCGCCGATCAACGGCGCCGCAAAAGACCGCATCACCGGCGGCTCGTCGTCGGGCTCGGCCTCGGCCGTGTCATCGGGCCTGTGCGACTTCGCGCTCGGCACCGACACCGGCGGCTCGGTGCGCGCGCCGGCCAACCACTGCGGCCTGTACGGCCTGCGTCCCACGCATGGCCGCGTGAGCCTCGAAGGCGCGCTCGACCTTGCGCCCAGCCTCGACACCTGCGGCTGGTTCGCACGCGACATCGGCACCTTTGCGCGCGTGGCCGACGTGCTGCTGGGCGCTGACACGGCCGCGCTGCCCGCGCGCGTGCGGCTGCTGCGGCCCGAGGACGTGTGGTCGCTGGCCGTGCCGGCCGCGGCCGACGCGCTGGCGGATGCGGCCGCGCGCGTGCAGCGCGTGCTCGGCGATGCGGCGGGCATCGAGGTCGCGCTCGACTCCTTCGACGCGATGTACTGGAACTTCCGCTACGTGCAGTCGCACGAGGCC
>NZ_JBFTPJ010000704.1:0-3112 GCF_056398445.1 Variovorax sp. 01T439_2 | reverse complement strand
CCGCCGTACTGCGCGCCGTAGTAGATGCCGGCCAGCATGATCAGCGCCGACACGGGCGGCAGCGCGTAGGTGGCGGGCAGCAGCATCGCGATGGTCGCGACCGGGCCGATGCCCGGCAGCACGCCGATCAGGGTGCCCAGGATGCAGCCCAGCAGGCAGTACAGCAGGTTGGTGAAGGTGAAGGCAACGCCGAAACCGATGGAAAGGTTGTGGATCAGGTCCATGGTGCGTGCTCCTCAGCCCGAAATGAAAGTGGGCCAGACCTGGATCTGGAGCTTGAGCGCCCAGATGAAGGCCACGTAGCTGCCGGCCGCCAGGATGGTGGACAGCACCAGCACGTCGCGCAGCTTGAAATGTTCGCCGGCCATGCTCGAGATGATGGTGAGCGCGTAGATCGCGACGATCATTCCCATGGCGGGCAGGCCGATGCTCGGCAGGCCCCCCAGCAGCACGCCGAACGCGAGGTTGGCGCCGAGCACGAAGGCCAGCGGCTTCCAGGCCCACTTGCCGATCTTGTCGCCGTCGGCGGTTTCGACCACCAGCGCCTGGAACATGATGAATGCGCCCAGGATGGCCAGCAGGATGCCCAGCATGAGCGGGAAGTAACCGGGCCCCATGCGGGCACCGTCGCCGATGTTGTAGGTGGTGGCGCCGATGCCGAAGGCGCCCCCCACGGCTGTGAACATGACTCCTGAAAAGAAGTCAGCCTGACTCTTGATGCGCATTGTCTCGACCCTCTTGATTGGAGGGGTGAGGGTCGTCGCCCGCGGCTGACCGCTGGCTGACCTGCGCGGTAGGGACTAATGCGTACGAGGGTTCTCCCGCTCTGGAAAGAGGAGCGGTGCGGAAACGAAAAAAGCTCCCGAAGGAGCTTTTTTTTACTTGAGAGCGAGGTCTCGGGGGGAGGGCTTAGTAGCCGCCGCGACCACCGCCGCCGCCGCCGTAGCCGCCGCCACCACCGCTGCGGCCACCGCCGCCACCACCGTAGCCGCCGCCGCCACCACCACCGCCGTAACCACCACCGCCGCCGCCGCCGTAGCCGCCGCCACCACCGGTACGGGGGGGACGAGCTTCCATCGGACGTGCTTCGTTCACGGTCAGGGCGCGGCCCTGGAGCGAGTGGCCATTCATGGCTTCGACGGCAGCCAGCGCTTCAGCGTCGGTGCCCATTTCCACGAAACCGAAGCCCTTGGAGCGGCCGGTGTCGCGTTCCATCATGACCTTGGCGCTGACGATCGAGCCGAACTCGCCGAAAGCCTGTTCCAGGTCGTTGTCACGCACAGAGTAGGCGAGGTTGCCTACGTAGAGTTTCTTGCCCATTGAGGGACTCCTAATTCAAACCAACAAGACAAAGCGATGGAGTCCCAGAATCACAACAAACAAATGCGCTGTGGCGCGAAACTGACCGATCACCGAATTACGTGCACGGGAGACAAGCTCACAGACACGTAGGCCGGATTATCAAGCCGTTCCGGAAAAAGCGTATCAAAATCCGCGCTTATTACGAAACATCACGTCCTGACGGGCGGTTTCGCAACGGTTGCAGCAGGCCGGAGAGGCCGTTGTGGTCTATTTCATGCATCAAATGAAGCAGCCGGCCAATTTCGCCCGAGGGAAAACCCTCGCGTGCGAACCAATTCAGGTAATTTCCGGGCAAATCGGCAATCAGCGTGCCCTTGTGCTTGCCAAAGGGCATTTCGAGCGTGACGAGGCGCTGCAGGTCTTCGGGTTTCATTGAATTCAGCCTCCTGCGCGCTTGACGGTGTGGCCCTGCTTCGAGAGCGCGGCGATCACCAGCTCGCGGTGGTCGCCCTGGATTTCGATCAGGCCGTCCTTCACCGTGCCGCCCGAGCCGCAGGCCGTCTTGAGCTGCTTGCCCAGCGCCGCGAGCGCCGCCGCATCGAGCGCCAGGCCCTTGACCACGGTCACGCCCTTGCCCTTGCGGCCCTTGGTTTCGTGCGATACACGCACAATGCCGTCGGTGGCCGGCGCGCGCGCCTTGATCTGCTTGCAGCGGCACTGCGCCATCGGCCCGCCGCAATCGGGGCACATGCGGCCGCCCGCCTCGGTGGAGTACACCAGGGCGCTGGCCGGATTGCTTTTCATCGTTGCCATTCGATCGATCTCTTCGTCTTCTTCACTTCTTCACTGTCCCCGGTTCATCCCTCTGTCTGCTCACATGCCATTCGACTCACTGGGCCTGGCCCCCGCGCTCGTGCAGGCTGCCGCCGAAAGCGGCTACGCCGCGCCGACCGCCATCCAGGCTGCGGCCATTCCCGCCATTCTGCAAGGCCGCGACGTGCGGGGCTCGGCGCAGACCGGTTCCGGCAAGACCGCCGCATTTTCCCTCCCGCTGCTGCAGCGCCTGGCTGCCGAACCGGCACAGGCGCCGCGGCGCATGCGCGCGCTGGTGCTCGTGCCCACGCGCGAACTCGCGGCCCAGGTCGGCGAGACCCTGCGCAGCCTCGCGCAGCACCTGCCCGAGCGGCTCAAGATCGCGATCGCCTTCGGCGGCGTGTCGATCAACCCGCAGATGATGAGCCTGCGCGGCGGCGCCGACATCATGGTGGCCACGCCGGGCCGACTGCTCGACCTGGTGGAGCACAACGCGCTGAAGCTCGGCGCCGTGTCCATGCTGGTGCTCGACGAGGCCGACCGCCTGTTCGACCTCGGCTTTGCCGAGGAGCTGGGCCGCATCCTCGCGCTGCTGCCGGCGCAGCGCCAGAACCTGCTGTTCTCGGCCACCTTCCCGCCCGCCATCCAGGCGCTGGCCGACGGCACGCTGCAAAACCCCGCGGTGATCGACGTGCAGGGCGAGCCCGGCACCGAGCCCGCCATCGTGCAGCGCGTGATCGAGGTCGACGCGAATCGCCGCACGCAGCTGCTGCGCCACCTGCTGAAGGAAAACGAGTGGGACCGCGTGCTGGTCTTCGTCGCCACCCAGCACGCGGCGCAGACCGTGGCCGAGAAGCTGTTCCAGGCCGCGCGCGTGCTGGCGCAGGAGCCGCAGGCAATCCAGCTGCGCTACCTGGAAACGCTGACGGTGATCGGTGCGGACAAGAACACCACCATCGTCTTTCCGCTGCCGGTGGAACTGCTCGCGAACTTCCTG
>NZ_JBFTPJ010000703.1:0-4378 GCF_056398445.1 Variovorax sp. 01T439_2 | reverse complement strand
CGGAATGCGGCCCGTGAGCATGGCGGCGCCGGTGCTCTCGCGGCCTTCGGTGTTGGTGCGCGCACCGAGCACCGAGTTGCAATACACCACCGCCGACGATTCCATCCACGCGCAGTGCTCGCCGCGCGTCGGGATGTTGCCGACCTGGTAGGGCGTGCAGGTGTTCATGATCTGCGCACCCAGGCCCGCCGCATGGCGCTCGCTCTTGTTGTAGAACTGCACGATCTCCTCGCTCACGCCCATGCGCTCGGGCTGGCCAGGATCGAAGCCCAGCTGCAGGTGGCTCGTGAAGACCTTGAACTTCGGGATCTCGACGGTCTCCTGGCTGTCGAGGCTGAACTCGGAGAACACCGCGTCCATGCCGCCGCCCTTGGCCAGCGCGAAGTCGCGCTGGAACGGCGTGGTCGAGGTGATGGTGGCGCAGACGTTGCGCGTCTCCACCAGCCGCTCGGCGCCGAGCGCTTCGCCGTAGCGCATCAGGAGGTCCATCGCCTTCTGCACGGCCGGTCCGTCGCGGCCGTCCATCATGGCTTTTTCTTCATCGCTCAGGTGCATGGCCCTGTGTCTCCGTTTTGATGTGTCGTGGGGTGGCCGGGGCTAGCCCGGCAAGGGCGTGGGCACATGCCCGCCGATGTCGCGCGCGATGGTGAGTGCGATGTCGTGCAGGCGCGGTGCCAGTTCATTGCGCAGGCGCTCCTCGGTGAACACGAAGGCCGCGCCGCCGCCGTTGAGCGCCATCACTTCGCCATCGGGCCCGATGAGCGGCACCGACACCGAGTTGATCTCGCGGTGGAACTCGCCGAGCGAAAGGCAGTAGCCCAGCCGCCGGGCTTCGCCGATGGCGCGCGTCATGCCGGGCGCGATGCTGTCCCACTCGGGGCCGCGCAAGAGGCGCATCGAATCGACCAGCTGGTTGCGCTGCGCCTCGGGCAGCGCCGAAAGATAGGCGCGGCCCAGGGCCGAGTTGGCCAGCGGCGCGCGCGAGCCTACGTCGAGCCGCGCCGACAGCATCGACGAGCGCGGCCGGCAGGCCTCGATCAGCACCATCTCCATGCCGTCGCGTATCGCGAGGTAGACCGAGGCGCCCACCTCCTCGGCCATCGCCTGCATGCTGGGCCGCGCGGCGGCGCGCACGTCGAGGCTGCCGAGAAACACGCGCGACAGCGACACCACGCCCGGCCCGAGCATGAAGCGGTCGGCCACCTGCGCGGCCTTGAGCATGCCCAGCGAGAGCAGCGTGGCGACGAGCCTATTGACGGTCGGCCTTTGCAAGACTCTGCAATGTAGAGGCTGGCGAAAGCGTGTCGGCCGGGTTCATGCGATTCAGATCCCGGCTTCGGCCGCGTCCCGCGCCTGCGCGCCCTGCCCGGCGCCGGCGCGCAGGTACACGCCCTGCGCGAGCAGCGCCGACTGCAGCGCACCCACGTCGACGAAGCGCGGTTCGATGCCGCCCCGCGACGCCAGCGCCGCCGCCACGCCCGCGGCCTGGCCGGTGATCCAGCACTGCGGAATCTCGCGCATGAAGCCATGCGAGTTGCGGTCGCACGAGATGTGGCGCCCGCAGGCCAGCAGGCCGTCGAGCTGCTGCGGCACCAGCGCACCGTAGGGAATGGAGATGTTCGGAAACTTGGGCGACACCGCGGGCGTCACGCCCACCTCGTCGGCCAGCGCCACGCCGTCGGGCCACTGGCTGCGCAGCACCGCGCCCACGCCGCTCAAGCGCCGCGCATGGCGCACGCCGATCTGCGGCGCGCTCAGCATCAGGTAGGCCTCCTCGAAGCCCGGCRCATGCGCCTTGAAGTAGTCCAGGTGCGCGGCCATTGCGCGGTGCGAGCGCACCTCCACGGCCGTGAGGTCGTCCACGTCGAGCGCGGAATAGCCCGACTGCCGCGGCCCCATGAACAGCGCCACGTCGTTGCGCCACGAGACGAAGGGCCGCTCGAACAGGCCGCACACTTCGCGCCCGCGCGCCATGAAGGCGCTGAACGCCTCGGGCTGGCCGGCCTTGAATTCGATCCAGCGGTTCATGTCGACGCCGCCGAACAGCCACGAGGTGTTCATGCAGTGGTGCACGTCGGCCTCCTCGATGTCGTTCACGAAAGCCGCGCCGGCGCGCGCGAACAGGTCGCCGTCGCCGGTGGCGTCGACCACCACGTCGGCCATGATCGCCAAGCGGCCTTCCTTGCTCTCGAACACCACGCCCTTCACCGCGCCGTCCTGCACGATGGGAATCGCGGCCCACGAGTGATAGATGAGCTTGACCYTGCGCTCCAGCACGATCTCCTGCGACAGCAGCTTGAGCCGCTCCGGGTCGATGGTGGGCGACCACGTGACCACGCCGTGGTAGGCGGCCGTGCGCTGCGACCAGTGGGCGGCCTTGGCCGCGTCCTGCGAGCCCCAGTCCTCGCGCGCCGGGCCGGCAATGGCATCGGCCGGCAGGCGGTCGAACAGCTCTTCGGCAAAGCCGCGGATCACCAGCTGGCCTTCCCAGTCGGTCATGCGGTCGATCCAGATCACGAGGCCGCCGGTGGAAAGCCCGCCCAGGTGGTTGTAGCGCTCGAGCAGCGCCACGTCGGCGCCGGCGCGCGCGGCGGCTGCGGCGGCCGCGGTGCCCGACGGCCCGCCGCCCACCACCAGCACGCCGCAGCGGTGGTAGACCGGAATGTCCTTGCCGGGCTCGGCCCAGGTGCCGTGGTCAGGCCGCTTGACGCGGCTGTCGCGGTCGAAGATGTCGGAGCTGAGGATGCGCTCGTCGGTGCGGACGACAGTTTTCATGGATGAATGTCTTGGATGGGCTGTTGCGTCGTATTTTGATTTCAATGTTCATTTTGTCAAACACAAAAGCCTGAAAAAGGCATTTCTTCGGGGTATTCCCTAGTCGATATGGATTTTTATGGTTTTCTAAACCAATATAAGAAGAACATTCCAACGGAGACATCGATGAAGAAACCCTGCGGCACCCGCCGCGCATTCGGCGCGGCGCTCGGCGCGGCGGCCCTGCTGGGCGTGGCGCCCCTGGCGCTGGCGCAAGACTTTCCCGTGCGCGGCGGCAAGCCGATCCGCATCGTGGTGGGCTTCACGGCCGGCGGCGGCACCGATGCGCAGGCGCGCATCGTGGCGCAGAAGCTCGGCGAGGTGCTGGGCACCGGCGTGATCGTCGACAACAAGCCCGGCGCCAGCACCATGCTGGCCGCGAGCGAGGTGGCGCGCGCGCTGCCGGACGGCTACACCCTGCTCTACGCGCCCTCTTCGACCATGGCGCAGAACCCGCACACCTTCTCGCAGGTGCCCTACGACCCGTTCAAGGACTTCACCGCCATCTCGATGGGCGGTCGCGGGCCGCTGGTGCTGTCGGTGAGCACCACCGTGCCGGCCCGCAACGTGAAGGAGCTCATCGCCTACGTGAAGGCGAATCCCGGCAAGGTGAGCTATGCCTCCTTCGGCGCGGGCACCTCGTCGCACATCTACGGCGAGGCCTTCGTGAAGAAGGCCGGCCTCGACGCGGTGCACATTCCCTACAAGGGCGGCTCGGACGCGGCCAAGGACCTGATCGGTGGCCGCGTGCAGTACATGTTCGATTCAGCCTCCTCGGCCATCATCACCTCGGGCACCGGCAAGGTGAAGATCCTTGCGATTGCCGCGAACGAGCGCATTGCCGCGCTGCCCGAGGTGCCGACCTTCGCCGAGCAGGGCCTGCCGGGCCTCGACCTGCCGAGCTGGCTCGGCTTCTACGGGCCGGCCCACATGCCCGCGCCGGTGGTCGCGAAGCTCAACGCGGCGCTCGCGCAGGTGCTGGCGATGCCGCAGGTGCGCGAGTTCTACCGCAGCGGCGGCTACGAGGCCGGGGCCAGCACGCCCGAGGAGTTTGCGGGCGTCACGCGCTCGACCTATGAGCGCTGGGGCGCGATGGTGCAGCAGGTCGGGCTGGCGAAGCAATGAACGCCTGGCCGCACTCCTTCATCGGTCGCCGGCGCGTTGCCGCATGGCTGGTGTTCGCGCTCGGCGCGGCCGCGCTGCCGTGCGCCGCGCTTGCGGCCGAGCCCGCGCCCTTCCCCGAGAAAGGCCGCAGCATCCGCATCGTGCTCGGCCTCGCGGCGGGCGGCGCCTCGGATGCGCAGGCGCGCTTCGTCGCCAACAAGCTCGGCGAGGTGCTGCAGACGCCGGTCATCGTGGAGAACCGGCCCGGTGCGAGCTTCATCCTGGCCACCGAGGAAGTGATTCGCGCCGCGCCCGACGGCTACACGATGATGTACGCGCCCTCTTCCGTGGTGGCGCAGAACCCGCAGACGCTGGCGCAGGTGCGCTACGACCCCTTCAAGGACCTGACGCCCATCTCGCTCGGCGCGCGCGGGCCGCTGGTGCTCACGGTGCATGCGAG
>NZ_JBFTPJ010000702.1:0-3122 GCF_056398445.1 Variovorax sp. 01T439_2 | reverse complement strand
CCCATCAGCCAGTAGAGGACGGCCATGGCGGTGAGCATTTCCAGCACGCGGAAGGTCTGCGCGCGGATCTGCATCGCCGTGTAGGCCAGTTCGCTCACGGCGATGACGGACACCAGCGAGGTGTCCTTGAAGAGCGAGACCCAGGTGCTCGCGATCACCGGCAGGATGCGGCGGCCCGCCTGCGGAATGACCACCTTGAACATGGCCTGGCGGCGCGACATGCCCATGGCAAGCGCCGCCTCCAGTTGCCCCTTGCGGATGGAGTTGATGCCGGCGCGGAAGGTCTCGGCGTTGTAGGCCGAGATGTTGAGCACCAGCGCCACCAGCGCGGTGACGAGCGGCGACAGCTGGAAGTCCACCGCCATCGGCATCACGTAGAAGACCCAGTAGATCACCAGGATCAGCGGCAGGTTGCGGAAGAACTCCACGAAGCCGAGCGAGGCCGACTGCAGCAGCTTGTTGGACGACAGCCGCATCAGTGCCAGCACGATGCCGCCCGGCACGGCCAGCAGCATGGTCAGCACCGTGAGGCCCACGGTGAGCGCCGCGCCTTCGAGCAAGGCCTGGCGGTGCGTCCAGATCACGGACCAGTCGAAAGTCATGGGATGGCCCTCTTCATCATGAACGCCCCAGGTGCGCGACGCGGTGGTAGAGCCGGTCGATGCCGCGCGTGACCGGGAACAGGATCGCGAAGTACGCCACCATCACCGCGGTGAACACTTCCACCGGCCGGTAGCTCTGGCCCGCCACCGTTTCGGCGCGGTGCATCAGCTCGGGCACGGCAATCACGGTGGCAATGGCCGTGTCCTTGATGGCGATGGTGAGGATCGAGCCGAAAGCCGGCAGCATGCGGATGGTGGCCTGCGGCAGCAGCACCTTGCGCAGCAGCTGCGCACGCGACATGCCCAGCGCCAATGCGGCGCGCGTCTGGCCCGGCCGGATCGACTCGATGCCCGCGCGGATCACCTCGGCCGCATAGGCCGCGATGTGCAGCGTCAGCGCGATCACCGCGGCCCAGAACGGCGCGAAGGTGAAGCCCACGAGCAGCGGGAACGCGAAGTACATCCACACCAGCACCACCAGCACCGGAATGGCGCGCATCGAGTCGATGTAGAACACGAGCAGCCGGCGCAGCCAGCCGGGGCCGTACAGCCGCAGCAGCGCGATCGCCAGGCCCGCGAGGATGCTGGTGACTGCGCTGATGAGGCTCAGCGCGACCGTCACGCCCAGGCCGCTGGCGAAGAAACGCCAGTTGTCGGCAATCGGGGAAAAGTCGAATTCCATGGAAGCTCCGCGGGAGAGGGAAGGGCGGCGGGATCGGGCGACCCCATCCTCAGAACGTGAYGAGCACCTTCATCGCGCGGTGCCGGTCCGCCGCCAGCGCGAAGGCGTCGTGCACGCGCGCCACCGGCACCGCCTCGGTCAGCAGGGGCGACACGTCCAGCAGGCCGCGGCTCAGGTAGTCCACCGCCCAGGCGTATTCGTCGACGAAGCGGAAGCTGCCGACCAGATGCAGGCTCTTGACCATGACCTGGTTGAACGGGCAGCCCTCGCTGTTGCCGCCGAGCGTGCCCACCTGCACGATGGTGCCGCGCGGGCGCGTCGACCGGATGCAATTGGCCAGGCCGTCGTAGTGGCCCGAGACCTCGAAGCACGCATCGACCTGGCCCTTGTCCGCGGCCAGCGCCTGCAGCGCATCGGGCTGCGTGGCCGCGTTGATGGTGCGCGTTGCGCCGACGCGGGTGCAGGCCGCGAGCGTCTCGTCCACGATGTCCACCGCAATCAGCTGGCTCGCGCCCGCGAGCTTCGCGGCCATGAGGATCAGCGCGCCGATCGGCCCCGCGCCCACCACCATCACCGTCTTGCCGAGCAGCGAGCCGGCCTCCTGCACCGCATGCAGCGCCACGGCCAGCGGCTCGCCGAAGGCGGCCAGCTCGAACGACAGCGTGTCGGGCACGATGAGGCACTGCGTGGCCTCCACCACCACCTGCTCGCGCATCGCGCCCTGCATGTGGGGCCAGCGGCTCGCGCTGCCGAAGAAGTGCACGTTCTCGCAGTGGTTGGACGCGCCCGCGCGGCAGAAGCGGCAGACACCGCAGGTGCGCGACGGGTTGAGGGCCACGCGGTCGCCCGGCTTCACCGAGCTCACCTGCGCGCCCACTTCGATGACCTGGCCCGAGGCCTCGTGCCCCGGCGTCAGCGGCGCGCGGATGACGAAGTCGCCGACGCGGCCGTGGCGGTAGTAGTGCAGGTCGGAGCCGCAGATGCCGACCGCCTTGACGGCCACGCGCACCTGGGTGGGCGCCAGCGGTTCGGCCGGGCGTTCGGCAAGGCGCAGGTCGAGTGCGCCGTGGATTTCGCAGTTCAGCATGGTGTTACTTCAGGTTCTGCGTCATGCGGCGCTCTTCTTCGCTGAGCGCGGGCTGCATGCGCTGGGCCACGGCGCGCAGCCAGTCGAGGTACACCTGCTGGTCCTTCGCCACGCCCATGCCGGTCTGGATCTGGAAGATCTTGCTGTCCTGGCAGTCGTTCTCCTTGGGGAACACGGCCAGGCCCTTGACCTTCTTGCTGATGTTGGGCCACAGCATGCGGTTGAGCGGCGCCACGTCGGAGCGGCCGGCCAGCACCTCTTCGATGGGCGCGACCGAACCGGAGTTGGCCACGCCGCGCAGCTTGGCCTTCGCGAACTGCTGGCGCACCAGCGGCTCCTCGCCCGCGCCCGAGAAATACGCCATGGTGATCTCGGGCTTGTTGAAGTCTTCCAGGGTGCGCGCGCTGGTGAACTTCGGGTTGTCGGCGCGGCCGAACATGCACACCCCGGTGCTCGAGAAGGTGACGAAGTCGATGATCTTGGCGCGCTCGGCGGTCTCGTTCAGCGGCCCGATCATGATGTCCATCTGGTTGGCCGTGAGCGACGGCACCTTGGTCTCATGGCTCACCGGCACGGGCTCCACCTTCACGCCCAGCAGCTTCGCAAACTCCTTGCCCAGCGTCCACGACGGGCCGGACCACGGCTCGCCGTCGCCCGCGGTGTTCTGCGCGAGCCAGGGCGGGTTGTTGACCACGCCCACGCGCAGCACGCCGGCCTTGCGGATGGCGTCGATGCGCGGGCTCGCGCCGGG
>NZ_JBFTPJ010000701.1:0-3127 GCF_056398445.1 Variovorax sp. 01T439_2 | reverse complement strand
ATGTTCATGGTGCTTGTCTTCCTTTGACTTCAGGCTTTCTTGTCGGCAGCCGGCAGTTCGATGCCGGGGAAAATCTTGATGACCGCGCTGTCGTCCTCGCGCGCGAAGCCCGCGGTGGAGGCCTGCATGAACATCTGGTGCGCGGTGGACGAGAGCGGCAGCGGAAACTTGCTGGCGCGCGCCACGTCAAGCACCAGGCCCAGGTCCTTCACGAAGATGTCGACGGCCGACAGCGGCGTGTAGTCGCCCGCCAGCACGTGCGCCATGCGGTTCTCGAACATCCAGCTGTTGCCCGCGCTGTGCGTGATGACCTCGTACAGCGCGGCCGGGTCCACGCCTTCGCGCAGGCCCAGCGCCATGGCCTCGGCCGCCGCGGCAATGTGCACGCCGGCCAGCAGCTGGTTGATGACCTTGACCTTGCTGCCCGCCCCTGCGCGGTCGCCCAGACGATAAACCTTGGCCGCCATCGCGTCGAGCACGGCGCCGGCCTTTTCGTAGGCCGCGGGCGTGCCCGCGGTCATCATCGTCATCTGGCCGCTCGCGGCCTTGGCGGCGCCGCCGGAGATCGGCGCGTCGAGGTACAGGATGCCCTTTGCGGCCAGGCGCGCCTCGAGCGCGACCGACCAGTTCGGGTCGACGGTGGAGCACATCACGAACAGGCTGCCAGGCTTCATCGACGCCGCGCAGCCGGGCGTGGTGCCATCGCCGAACAACACCGATTCGGTCTGCGCCGCATTGACCACCACGGAAACCACGATGTCGCACTGCGCGCCGAGCGCGGCCAGCGTGTCGCAGGCCACGCCGCCGTCGCGCGCAAAGGCGTGGGCCACGTCCAGCCGCACGTCGAACACGTGCGGCTCGTAGCCCGCGCGGCGCAGCGACTGCGCCATGCCGCTGCCCATGGCGCCGAGGCCCACGACGCCGACGGCGGGTGTTGGGGTGTTGGAAGTCATGTGAGGGTTCTTTCGATCATCTGTTGACGAGTTGCTTGGGCGTGAGCCACACGCCGATGGCCCCGAGCACCAGCGCACCGGCCAGCACGTACATGCCGATCTGCGTGCTGCCCGTCAGGTCCTTCAGGTAGCCGATGAGGTAGGGGCTCGCGAACCCCGCAAGATTACCCACTGAATTGATGGCCGCAATGCCGGCCGCCGCCGCCGTGCCCGAGAGGAAGGCGGTGGGCAGCGACCAGAAGAGCGGCGCGCAGGTCAGCACGCCGGCCGCCGCGAGCGAGAGGAAGGCCAGCGACACGACCGTGTTCTGCGTGTACGACGCCGCCACCGTGAAGCCCACCGCGCCCATCAGCGCCGGCACGATCAGGTGCCAGCGGCGCTCCTGCCGGCGGTCGGCGCTGCGGCCGAAGAGATTCATCGCGACGATCGCGCAGATGAACGGAATGGCACTCAAGAGGCCGATGTGCAGGTTGCCCTTCACGCCCGTGGCCTTGACCAGCGTGGGCAGCCAGAAGGTGAGCGCGTACTGGCCCATCACGAAGGCGAAGTAGATGAGCGCCATCCACCACACGCGCATGTCGCGGAACATGGCGGCCACCGAGTGCGGGCCCTTGGCGCCATGCGCCTGGTCGCGCTCGACCTCGCGCTGCAGCAGGCTCTTTTCCTCGGGCGAGAGCCAGCGTGCATGCTGGATGCCGTTGTCCAGGTAGAGCAGCACCATCACGCCGACGAGCACGGCCGGAACGGCCTCGATGATGAACATCCACTGCCAGCCGTGCATCGACGACACGCCGTGGAAGGCGTCCATGATCCAGCCCGACAGCGGATTGCCGAAGATGCCCGCGACCGGAATGGCCGACATGAAGACCGCGATGATCCGCGCGCGCCGGTGCGCCGGATACCAGTGCGTGAGGTAGAGGATCACGCCGGGATAGAAGCCCGCCTCCGCCACGCCGAGCAGAAAGCGCAGGATGTAGAAGCTGCTCGGCGTTTCCACGAACACGAAGCAGGCCGACAGCACGCCCCAGGTGATCATGATCCGCGCGATCCAGATGCGCGCGCCCACCCGGTTGAGCAGCAGGTTGCTCGGCACCTCGAACAGGAAGTAGCCGAGGAAGAAGATGCCCGCGCCCAGGCCGAACACTGTTTCGCTGAAGCCCAGGTCCTGCCCCATCTGCAGCTTGGCAAAGCCCACGTTCACGCGGTCGAGGTAGGCGACCACGTAGCACAGCATCAAAAAGGGAACCAGGCGCCAGAACACCTTGGCATAGGTGCGCTTCTCGAGCGCGGCGTCGGCGGGCACGGGCAGTGCGCCGACCGGTAGGGTGGAGGAAGTCATGAGAAGGTTTGTCCCGCTTTGGATGAGAAAGAGGCCTTGCCGCCGCTGGCTCGCGCGGCCGTCGCCTTATTTGTCAGGTCATCATACAAATTTGACCTCGGAGCTTTGCCTCGGGTAAACCCGCAGGCGCCCTCGTCCGCAGCGCCTTTTTGGTGAGCTTGTGTGTCGCGGCCGCTCAGCTGCCGAGCGGCCAGCCTTCGACCAGCGGCCGCGCGAGCTGCGCGCCCTCCTGCTGCCAGAAGGCGGGGTCGGCCTGCTCGATGCGGCGGATCGCGTTGTCCATGTGGGACTTGGCCGCCTCGCGCGCCCGCAGCGCATCGCCGGCCTCGATGGCCTCGACGATGCGCGCATGCTCCTGCGCCACCTCGCGCGCGAAGTCGGCGCGGCGCGCCTCGTTGGCGCGTGTGACGCGCGTGGCGCCGTGCAGGAACTGCCGCAGGTACTGCAGCGTGCCGACCAGGAACGGGTTGCGCGCGGCCTCGGCAATGGCGCGGTGAAAGCGCACGTCTTCCTCGGCGCCGTTGCCGCCCGCGGCCACGGCCGCATGCAGCGCGTCGATGGCATCGCGGATGTGCTGCACGTCTTCAGGGGTGCGGCGCTCGGCCGCGAGCGCGGCCACCTCGGCTTCGAGCGCGCGGCGCAGCTCGACCATCTGGATCACCGCTTCGCGCGAGGCCACGTGCGGCATCTCGAAGCGCAGCGGCTCCACGCCCGCGGCGCGCACGTACACGCCGCTGCCCTGGCGGGAATCGAGCAGCCCCAGCGACTTGAGCCGCGACACCGCCTCGCGCACTACCGTGCGGCTCACGCCGAACTGCTCGGCCAGCGCGCTCTC
>NZ_JBFTPJ010000700.1:0-3134 GCF_056398445.1 Variovorax sp. 01T439_2 | reverse complement strand
CCTCGTTGGCGTTCATGTTGGTGGAGGTGCCGGCGCCGCCCTGGATCACGTCGACCACGAATTCGTCGAGCAATTTGCCTTCGATCAGGTCCTCGCAGGCCAGGATGATGGCGGCCGCGCGGTCGCGGTCGATGGCGCCGAGGTCGGCATTGGCGCGGGTGGCGGCCTTTTTCACGAAGGCCAGCGCGCGCACCAGGTCGGGCATGGCCGACACGCGGGTGCCGGAGATGGCGAAGTTCTCGACCGCGCGCGCCGTGTGCACGCCCCAGTAGGCAAAGGCAGGAATCTGCTTCTCGCCGAGAAAGTCGTGTTCGGTCCTGAAATTCGGGCTCATACAGGTTCCTCGGCTAAAAAAAAGCACGCGGATGGCGCGTGCCCTGAAGATTGCTGTGTGACAGCGGCAAAAAACTGCCGCGACTGTAGTGGCCGCGGAGCTGCGGCGCCAATGCCGTTTGCGGGGAGGCTTATGCGCGGCATTTATAGATTGTGCAGCGCACAAATTCCGCGC
Source organism: Variovorax sp. 01T439_2 (assembly GCF_056398445.1). Classification (NCBI taxonomy): domain Bacteria; kingdom Pseudomonadati; phylum Pseudomonadota; class Betaproteobacteria; order Burkholderiales; family Comamonadaceae; genus Variovorax; species Variovorax sp. 01T439_2. Next base: position 2,626 of record NZ_JBFTPJ010000700.1, on the reverse strand, counting down.
GTCGATCGGCCGCGTGGCGGTCAGCGGCCTGGCGGCTGGGCACCGACCAGGTATGACCACAGCGCATCGGCCGTGCGCTTGGGCTGCAGGCCTTCGGACACTGGCACCTTGGCGGCGCGGCCGCTGCCGGCCTTCACCGGCGCCGGCGCGCTCGGCCGTTCGCGGTAGGCGCGGATCTCCATCGTCGCCTCCAGGCTGTCGATCTCGGGCGGCAGCGCGCTCACGAGCTTGCGCGCCTTGATTTCCTTGCGCACCGCGCTCTGCGGCAAAAAGGCGATGCCATGGCCTTCGAGCGCCATGACCTTGAGGCCTTCGGCCATGTCGGTTTCATAGACCCGGTCGAGGTGGATGGCGGTGCCCGACTCCTTCAGCAGCTGGTCGACCACGCGCCCCAGGTAGGCGCCGGGCGCATAGCCCAGGTAGGGCAGCGGCTGGCCCGGCCGGCCGGGCAGCCGGAAGCGCGGCGCGCCGTCGGTGTCAGCCTTGACCCAGGGCGCCACGGTTTCCTCGCCCAGGCTGACCATCTCGTACTTGTTGGCGTCCAGCTGCAGCGGCTGGGACGGATGGTGGTAGGCGATCAGCAGGTCGCAGCTGCCCTCGACCAGGCGCAGCACCGCGTCGTGCACGTTGAGCGCGATCAGCCGGCTCTTGATGGGGCCGAAGTGCTCGCGCAGGCTGGTCACCCAGGAGGGAAAGAAGGTGAAGGCCAGCGTGTGCGGCACCGCGATCTCGATCACGTCCTGCCCGGCGGCCGAGTGGCCGCGCAGCATGGCTCGGGTGCTCTGCAGCGACTGCAGCATCTCGATGGCCTGGCTATAGAGCGTCTGGCCCGCGGGCGTGAGGCGCGTCGGGTAGGAACTGCGGTCCACCAGGTCGGTGCCGGCCCAGCCTTCGAGCGCCTGGATGCGGCGCGAGAACGCGGGCTGGGTCACGTGCCTCAACTGGGCCGAGCGGCTGAAGCTGCGCGTTTCCGCCAAGCTGATGAAGTCTTCGAGCCACTTTGTTTCCATACGCGGCGATTATGCGAGCGCCGCGCCATACTGGGCTCCCCCTCCTTTTCCCGCATTCGCCATGCCTCCAGCCGATCTGCTCGACCTCTGCGCCACCGAACTCTCGCGCCGCATCGCGGCCCGCAGCGTGTCCTGCCATGAGCTGATGCAGGCCTCGCTGGCCCGCATCGAGGCGCTCAACCCGCGCTTCAACGCGATCGTCTCGCTGCGCGAACCCGGGGTGCTGCTGGCCGAAGCCCGCGAGCGCGATGCCGAACTGGCGCGCGGCGAACGGCGCGGCTGGATGCATGGCTTTCCCTTGGCGGTGAAGGACCTGAGCCATGCGGCGGGGCTGCCGACCTCCATGGGCTCGCCGCTGCCACCGCGCTCGCCGGCGCGCATCGACAGCCTGCACGTCGCGCGCATGCGCGCGGCCGGCGCCATCGTGATCGGCAAGACCAACACGCCCGAATTCGGCCTGGGCTCGCACACCTACAACACCGTGTTCGGCATCACGCGCAACGCCTATGCGCCGGAGCGCAGCGCCGGCGGCAGCAGCGGCGGCGCGGCCGTGGCGCTGGCCCTGGGCATGCTGCCGGTGGCCGACGGCAGCGACATGATGGGCTCGCTGCGCAACCCGGCCGCCTTCAACAACGTGATCGGCATGCGGCCATCGCGCGGACGCGTGCCCGGCGACCCCGAGCAGGAACTCTTCTTCCAGCAGCTGGGCACCGAAGGCCCGATGGGCCGCACGGTCGAAGATACCGCGCGGCTGCTCGCGGTGCAGGCGGGCTTCGACGGGCGCGTGCCGCTGTCGTCGCCGCACGCGCTGCCCTCGGCCGATGCCATCGCGCTCGACGGCGACGGAAAAGGCCTGCGCGTCGGCTGGCTCGGCAGCCTCTGGCCCGGGCTGCCGCTCGCGCCCGGCATCCGCGAACTCGGGGAGCAGGCGCTCGGCACCTTCCGCGCCATCGGCTGCGAGGTCGAGCCCTGCACGCTCGACGTGCCGCGCGAGCACAACTGGAGTGCCTGGCTGCGGCTGCGCCAGCTGCTGGTGGGCGGCAAGCTCGGCGCGTATCTCAGCGACCCCCAGCTGTTCGCGCAGCTCAAGCCGGAAGCGCAGTGGGAAATCGAGCAGAGCCGGCACCTCGATGCGGCCTCGCTCTACCAGGCCTCGCTCTACCGCTCGAACGTGTACCGCGCGTTCCTCAGGCTGTTCGAGCGCTTCGATTTCGTGCTGGCGCCGACGGCGCAGGTGTTCCCCTTCGACGCCGAGCTGCACTGGCCCGCCGAAGTGGCCGGCGTGCCGAGCGACACCTACCACCGCTGGATGGAGATCGTGACGCCGTTCACGCTGGCGGGCCTGCCGACGCTCAACGTGCGCGCGGGCTTCGGCGAAGGCGGGCTGCCGATGGGCCTGCAGCTGGCCGGGCCGATCCATGCGGACCTGGACGTGCTGCGGCTCGGGCATGCCTATGACCAGGCCTGCGGCTGGGGCGCGCAACGTCCCCCGGTTTTGGCTTGACTTTTCTCCCTCCCCTCCCGGGGGAGGGCAGGGGTGGGGGCAAGCGGCGCATCCATCGAGCGCCCTGCCCGCCCCCATCCCGGCCTTCCCCCGGCGGGGGAAGGAGCGAAGA
>NZ_JBFTPJ010000699.1:0-3141 GCF_056398445.1 Variovorax sp. 01T439_2 | reverse complement strand
CCAGCACCTCGTGGTCGGAGGGGTTCTGGCGGTCGGTGAAGTAGGCCTTCAAGAGCAGCTTCTTGAGCGCCGCCTGCCTGGCCGGGCTTTCGAGCTCGGCCCAGTGCAGCAGGCGGTGGGCGTCGAAGGTGTTGTAGATGCGCGGCCGGCCCTCGGGGCTGAACTCGAAGCCCACCTCGGCCCCGCGCTGGCGGATCATCTCGCGCGACTCTGCCTGCTGTTCACGCGTGGAGCCGTATTTCTGGCTCAGATGCTCGAAGGTATCCTGGCCTTCGGGCGGCATCTGCGGGTTCAGCTCGAAAGGCTGGAAGTGCAGCTCCGCCGTGATGCCGGGCGCGACGCGCCGCAGCGCCGCCTCGAGCGAACCCAGGCCGACGGCGCACCAGGGGCAGGAGACATCGGAAACGAAATCGATCTTGAGATGGGAGGTCATGCCCGCCATTCTTCATCGCGCCGACGCCCTTGGTGCGCGCAAGGTCTTCAGGCCGCTGCCTTGGCGATGCGTGCGGTGGCGAGCGTCTCTTCGCGCAGCCGGTCGTACTCGAGCTTGTCGACCGGCACCGCATCGGGCTTGCCCAGGTCGTTCATGTGCACGCGGTAGGTTTCGCGTGCGCTCAGGGCCGAGACCGCGGCAATGGCGCAGATCGCCAGCGTGATGGCGCCGACGGTCAGCGGGATGTTGGCGGCGCCGGGAGGCGCGACCGCCACGAACAGCGCGGGCAGCAGCGCCGTGATCGCGGTGCCGATGTTCTGCGAGATCGCCATGCCCGAGACGCGGGTGCGCGTAGGGAACATCTCCGGGTAGAAGCTTGGGAACACGGCGTTGTAGCCCTGGTAGACCACGCCCCACATCAGCAGCGACATCACGATGGCCAGCGGCACGTTGTGGATGCTGATGGCGTACAGGTAGCCGAACGACAGCAGGCCCGAACCGATGGCACCCACGGCGATCGGCAGGCGGCGCCCGACCTTGTCCGACAGGTTGCCCACGAACGGGATCACGATCACGGCCAGGATGTTGCCCATCACCGGAATCCAGAGGTAGATGTCCTTCTCGAAGTTGATGCCGTAGCCCGGCTGCACCGCGTAGGCGGCGCCGAAGATGGTCGCGACCACCGGGATCACGTTCATCAGCGAGCACAGCAGCACGCGCAGCATGTCGGCCCAGCTCTCGGTCACGGCCTGGATGACGGGCGCCTTCGGCACCTGGGCGCTTTTCTCGACTTCGGCAAAGGCAGGGGTCTCCTCCACTTCCCTGCGGATGATGTAGCCGGCCACGATGACGATGAAGCTCAGCAGGAACGGAATGCGCCAGCCCCAGGCGTTGAAGGCGTCCTTGTCCATGTAGTGTGCGAGCGGCAGGAACACCGCGGCCGCCATGATCTGGCCGGCCTGCACGCCCTGCAACGTGAAGCTCGCGAAGAAGCCGCGGCGTCCGAACGGCGCGTGCTCCAGGATCATCGAGCTCGCGCCCGAAATCTCGCCGGCCACCGCAAAGCCCTGGATCAGGCGCAGCAGCACCAGCAGCGCGGGCGCCCACAGGCCGACCTGGTCGTAGGTGGGCAGCAGGCCGACGGCGACGGTGGAAAAGCCCATCAGGAACATGCACAGGATGAGCACCGTCTTGCGGCCGTGCGTGTCGCCCCAGTGGCCCAGCAGCAGCGCGCCGATCGGCCGTGCGACATAGCCCACGCCGTAGGTCGCGAGCGACGCGATGATCGCGATCTGCGGGTCGCCCTTGGGAAAGAAGATCTGCGGAAAGATCAGCGCCGCCGCGGTGGCGTAGATGAAGAAGTCGTAGTACTCCAGCGCCGAGCCGATCCAGCCGCTCGCGGTGGCCTTCTTCGACTGGTGCTTGCCTTTCGGCTCGTGGGCCGTGATGGTTGCCATGGTTTGTCTCCGGGTTGACGAAAAGAATCTTTATTGCTGCGCCTGCGATGCCATGCGCGCGGGTGCGTTGAGCGCCCCGTAGGCGTCGTAGCCCGCGGTGCGCTGTGCCAGTTCGAAGAAGAGTCCGCCTTCGATGTTCTCGGTGTAGATGTGCAGGTAGTCGCCCGCGGGGGAGCGGTCGAACAGCACGCCCGCCGCGCGCAGCTTTGCGAGCAGAACAGGGTCCAGGTCGATGCGCGTGGCCAGGTCGTCGTAGTAGTTGTCCGAAATGGGCACGAAGCGCGTGCCCGCGGCGCGCAGCCGCGCCACGCTCTCGAAGATGTCGTCGCAGCGCAGCGCGATGTGGTGCACCGCGCCGCCGCCGGTCAGGCTCAGCGTGCGCGCGGTGCGGGTGCGCTGGCTCAGCGACACGTTGAGCACCAGCCGCACGCTGCGATCGGCGTTGGCCACGCCGCGGCTGCGAATCAGGCCGAAGGGGTCGGCCAGCTCCAGGCTTTCGCCGGGCTCCAGCCCCAGCACGGCGCGCGTGAACAGCACCCAGGTGTCGAGCTGGTCGAGCGCAAGGCCGAGCGCCACGTGGTCGACCTGCGCGAGCCCGGCGCCGCGGACATCGGCCGCGGCGTCTTGCTCGAGGATGAAGTCGGCCTCGTACAGGCCGTTGGTGCCCAGGGCCTCGGGCACGAAGTGGATCAGGTTGCCGCCCGGCGCCACGATGGCCGGCACGCGCAATTCGTTCGGGCCGACCGGGCTGTCGTGGCGCTGCGAGCGCATGGCCGTGGCGCGCTCGACGGCCGCCTGCGGATCGGCGCAACGCACGCCCAGCGCGCACACCGAAGTGCCGTGCGCCTCGAAGCGGCTGCGCGCGAACGAATCCGGCTGCGCATTGACGATCAGGTTGATTTCGCCCTGGCGGTACAGCGCCACGGCCTTGGAGCGGTGCCGGCCGACGCGGCGGAAGCCGAGCTGCTCCAGCAGCGCGCCGAGCGTGCCGGCCGAGGCCTCGTCGGCCGCGAACTCGATGAACGACAGGCCCGAGAGCGCCGGCACGGGCGGCGGGCTGAACAGCTCGACCTGCGGTTTCAGCGCCGGCACATCGGCAGCGGAAGCCAGCCGCTGCCGCGCCTCGCTTTCGAGGTACAGCAGCGAGCGCATGGCGTCCACCGCGGTGCGGCGGTTGGGCGTTTCGCGGAACAGGTCGTTGAAGATTTCCAGCGACAGCGCGCCGGTGTAGCCCGCGCGCAGCACCTGCTC
>NZ_JBFTPJ010000698.1:0-4638 GCF_056398445.1 Variovorax sp. 01T439_2 | reverse complement strand
GTGCAGGCCGATGCGCCGGCGCGCATGCAGCCTGACGACCTGCTGCGCCTGAACGCCAGCAACACCAAGGGCCAGCCGGTGCCGCTGTCGGCGTTTGCGACCACCAAGTGGGTCAAGGGCGCGACGCAGACGGTGCGCTACAACGGCTACCCGGCGATCCGCATCAGCGGCGACGCCGCGCAGGGCTACAGCACGGGCGCCGCGATGGCCGAGATGGAAAAGCTCGCCGGGCAGCTGCCGCAGGGCTTTGGCTTTGAATGGACGGGCCAGTCGCGCGAAGAAAAGCTCGCGGGCTCGCAGGCGATCGTGCTGTACGGCTTTGCGATTCTGGCGGTGTTCCTGTGCCTGGCCGCGCTGTACGAGAGCTGGTCGATTCCGCTGTCGGTGATCCTGGTGGTGCCGCTGGGCGTGCTGGGGGTGCTGCTGGCGACCATGCTGCGCGCCTACTCGAACGACGTGTACTTCCAGGTGGGGCTGATCACCATCATCGGCCTGTCGGCGAAGAACGCGATCCTGATCATCGAGTTTGYGAAGGACCTGCAGGCGCAGGGCAAGGGCATCGTCGAATCGGCATTGGCCGCGGCCCACCTGCGGTTCCGCCCGATCATCATGACCTCGCTGGCCTTCGGCCTGGGCGTGGTGCCGCTGGTGCTTGCCTCGGGGGCCGGCTCGGCCAGCCAGCGCGCCATTGGCACGGGCGTGCTCGGCGGCATGGTGACGGGTACGGCGCTGGCCGTGATCTTCGTGCCGGTGTTCTTCGTGGTGGTGCGCAGCCTGTTCAAGGGCAGTGCGCGCCAGCATGAAGCCGACAAGCGGCACGCGGAAGCAGCCGGCATCACGGAAGAAAAAGCACATGACTAAGAAACTGATTCCCACAGCCTTGGCCGCGGCAATGCTGCTGGCCGGCTGCTCGCTGATTCCGACCTACGAACGCCCGGCGGCGCCGGTGCCCACCACCTTCCCGGGCGACCCGGCGCAGCCGGCCGGCCAGGCTGCGGCCGCGGTGCCCTGGGAAGAGTTCTTCACCGATTCGCGGCTGAACGGGCTGATCCGCACCGCGCTGGAAAACAACCGCGACCTGCGCGTGTCGGTGCTCAACATCGAGCAGGCGCGCGCGCAGTTCCAGATCGAGCGCGCGGCGCTGTTCCCGGCGCTGGGCCTCACGGGCAGCGGCTCGCGCTCGAGCCCCAACCCCTACCAGGCGTTCGACAGCAGCGCGGGCAGCGTGTCGTCGCAGTACAGCGTGAACCTGGGCGTGACCGCCTGGGAGATCGACTTCTTCGGCCGCATCCGCGCGCTGAAGGACCAGGCGCTGGCGCAGTACCTGGCCACCGAGGAATCGCGCAAGGCCGCGCAGGTGAGCCTGATCGCGGCGGTGGCCACCGGCTGGCTCACGCTGATTGCCGACGACGAGCTGCTCGAGCTCACGCGCCAGACCTTGGTGACGCGCGAAGAGTCGGTGCGGCTGACCAAGATGCGCTTCGACAACGGCGTGTCGTCCGAGCTCGACTTCCAGGCCGCGAACTCGCTGGCCGAGACCGCGCGCGCCTCGTACGCGCAGCAGCAGCGCACGCGCATGCAGGACGAGAACGCGCTCGCCCTGCTGCTGGGCGCGCCGGTTCCGGCCGATGCCACCGCGGGCGGCATCAAGGGGCTGGACAGCGTCAAGCCGATGCCCGACGTGCCGGCGGGCCTGCCCTCCGACCTGCTGGCCGAGCGGCCCGACATCCGCGCCGCCGAGCAGCAGCTGATTGCGGCCAACGCCAACATCGGYGCGGCGCGCGCCAACTTCTTCCCGCGCGTGTCGCTGACCACCACGCTGGGCACCGCGAGCAGCGAGTTCTCGGGCCTGTTCGACCGCGGCTCCAGGGCCTGGTCGTTCGCGCCCTCGGTCACGCTGCCGATCTTCGATGCGGGCCGCAACCGGGCCACGCTCGATTCGGCCAAGGCCGGGCGCGAGATTGCCGTGGCGCAGTACGAGAAGTCGATCCAGACCGCGTTCCGCGAAGTGGCCGACGCGCTGGCCGGGCGCGCCACGCTGGGCGAGCAGGTGCGTGCGCAGCGCGCGCAGGCCGATGCCGAGGCGGTGCGCTTCAGGCTCTCGGACATGCGCTACCGCAACGGCATTGCCAGCGCGCTGGACCTGCTCGATGCGCAGCGCTCGCTGTACACGGCGCAGCAGTCGGCGGTCACCACGCGCCTCTTGCAGCTGCAGAACCAGGTCACGCTCTACAAGACATTGGGCGGCGGCTGGGCCACGCCCGGCAGCAAGGGCTGAGGCTTTCGCGCGACGGACGGTGAGCGGCCTTGCGTCCTTTGGGCGGAGGGCCTCTCTATAATCGCCGGTTGATTCGAAAAAGCCCCCCGACGAGCCCCCGTTATTGAGGACGCCAATGAGCGCAGACCCGCACTACCAGGCCACAGAAGACGCCCACACCGGCCCGATCAAGAACCCGAAGCAACTGCTGCTGGCGGTATTTTTCTCCTTCGTAGCACCCATCCTGATCATCGTGGGCCTTGTGGCCTATGTGGTTTCGGGCAACAAGCCCGCGGGCACGGCCGAGGGCGACAACATGTCGCTGTACGGCGTGTCGCAGGATGCGCGCGACCGCGAAGTGGCCGAACGGCTCAAGAAGGTCGGCGCCATCGAGATCCGCGATGCCAACCGTCCGCTGGCAGCCGGCGAGGCCGTCTTCAAGGCGCAGTGCGCAGCCTGCCACGGCGCGCCCGGCATTCCCGGCGCTCCGCACTACGGCGACGCCGCAGCCTGGGGCCCGCGCATCGGCCAGGGCTACGAAACGCTGCTCGATCATGCGCTGCATGGCAAGGGCGCGATGCCGCCCCAGGGCGGCGGCGACTTCGAAGACCTCGAAATCGGCCGTGCCGTGGTCTACATGGCCAATGCCGGCGGCGCCAAGTTCGCGGTGCCCGACCGCCCCGCGGCGGCGGCGGCGCCTGCCGATGGCGCGGCTTCGGCGCCCGCGGCGGCTGCCAGCAAGTAACCGGGCCCAGGCCCCCAAAGAGAAAGCCGGGCTCGGGGGTCCACAGGCCCTGCTCCACCGCGTCGGCGGCTAGGCCCACGTCCTGCGTATGGACCAGCCCGACCCCGAGGGGCGCCGCCAGGAAAAGGCGCCCGTGCTCGTCGAGCAGGCAGGCCGAGATGGCGCCCGCCGCCTGCCCGGTGTGGGCCGTGACGGCAAAGCCCGCGCCATCGGCAATGCGCCAGACGAAGGGCGCGGCCTCCAGTTCGACATACACGCGCTGCGGGCCGTTCTGGAAGAACCACTGGCCCTCGTCGTCGTGGTCGTAGTTGCGCTGGATGAAGTCGATCAGCTTCTCGTGCCGCAGCATCGAGCCCTTGGCCGCGGGGAAGGCGCCTTCGGCCTGCGTGCGGTCGTCGCGCATGTACCAGTTGCCGCGCGCGTCCAGGCCGAGCCAGCCGTAGCAGTGCGGCACGTTGGGCCACTTGGCGAGCGCCTGTTTGACGATGTCGTCCATGGGCGTTATTTTGCGCGCGCCTGCGCCGCCGTGGAGGGTGCAAACCCGGCCAGCCAGCCGCCCACGCGCTCGGGCATGCCCTGCACATGGCCCGGCGGCGGCCCGAGCGGAAAGCCCACGTGGCCGCCGTGCGCGGGCTGCCACAGCGTGACATGCGGGCCGACCTCGCCGGGGCCGGGCAGGCTCTGCGCCGGAATGAACGGGTCGTTCCGCGCATTCACCACCAGCGTGGGCACGCGGATCGCCCTCAGGTGCGGCTTGGACGAGCCGCGGGCCCAGTAGTCGTCGGTGTTGCGAAAGCCGTGCAGCGGCGCGGTGAACACGTCGTCGAAGGCATAGAGGTCGCGCGCCGCAAGCAGCCGCTCGCGGTCGAACAGGCCCGGAAACTGCGCCAGCTTGGCCAGTGCCTTGGGCTTCATGGTGGCAAGGAACATGCGCGTGTAGACCAGCCGGTTGAAGCCGCGGCCAATGGCCGCGCCGCCGGCCGCCAGGTCGAGCGGCGCGGACACCGAAGCCACCGCATTCACCGAGGCGCGGGCCGTGTCGCCGGCCTCGCAGGCCCAGCGCAGCAGCGCATTGCCGCCGAGCGAGACGCCCGCGGCCAGCACCGGGCCGCCGCCGCGCTGCGCATGCTGCTCGCGCATGCGCTGCAGGATCCAGCCGATCTCTTCGTAGTCGCCCGAGTGGTAGGCGCGAGGCGCCAGGTTGAGCTCGCCGCTGCACCCGCGGAAATGCGGCACGGCAAAGGCCATGCCCTGCGCGGCGGCAAAGGCCGCGAAGGCTTCGGCGTAGTGGCTGCGCGACGACCCCTCCAGCCCGTGGAACAGCACAAGCAGCGGCTGCGGGCCGGGCAAGGCCGCATCGATGAAGTCGACATCGATGAAGTCGCCGTCGGGCGTGGTCCAGCGCTCGCGGCGGTAGGCCGGCGCAGAGCCCTCGAAGCGGCGCGCATAGAGCGCCGGCCAGATGGTCTGCAGGTTGCCGCCGGGCAGCCAGCGCGGCGCCATGTAGCCCATGGCCGCGTGCAGGGAAGAGGAAGAAGAATTCGGCGCGGCGGCGGTCATCGCTTCAGTGCAGGGTCTGGGGCAGCTCGTTCACGTCGCTGGGCTCGCGCGCGCTGCCGGGGCTCGCGTGGTGCGC
>NZ_JBFTPJ010000697.1:0-3161 GCF_056398445.1 Variovorax sp. 01T439_2 | reverse complement strand
GGTCTCCGACGCGCGGGACATCTACCCCGTCTTCCGCGACCTCTTCAAGAAGGAGGGAGTGCCCGCATGACCTCCGACCACCCTCCCCTCGCGCGCGGCACCGAACGCCTGGAACGCCTGCCCAGTCCGTCGGACTGGACCTTCGATCTCATCGAGACCTACCACACCGAGATCGCGAAGACGGCCAGGAGCTTCGGCCTGGACGTGTATCCCAACCAGCTCGAGGTGATCACCGCCGAGCAGATGATGGATGCCTATGCCAGCGTCGGCATGCCCATGATCTATCGCCACTGGTCGTACGGCAAGCAGTTCATCGCCACTGAAAAGAACTACCGCCGCGGCCACATGGGGCTGGCCTACGAGATCGTCATCAACTCGGACCCCTGCATTGCCTACCTGATGGAAGAAAACACCATGGCCATGCAGGCCCTGGTGATCGCGCATGCGGCCTATGGCCACAACAGCTTCTTCAAGGGCAACTACCTGTTCCGGATGTGGACCGATGCGTCCTCGATCATCGACTACCTCGTCTATGCGCGGCACTACATCGCCGAATGCGAGGAACGGCACGGCCTCGATGCGGTGGAGCAGCTGCTCGACTCCTGCCACGCGCTGATGAACTACGGCGTCGACCGCTACCGCCGCCCGCAGAAGCGCTCGCTGGCGCAGGAAGGCACGCAGCGTGCCGAACGCGAGCGCTACATGCAGCAGCAGGTCAACGACCTCTGGCGCACGCTGCCGCGCAAGAGCGAACACACCACCGAATCCGACTCGTCCCGCCGCTTCCCCTCGGAGCCGCAGGAGAACCTGCTCTATTTCATCGAGAAGAACGCCGCGCTGCTCGAGCCCTGGCAGCGCGAGGTGGTGCGCATCGTGCGCAAGATCGCGCAGTATTTCTATCCGCAGCGCCAGACCCAGGTCATGAACGAGGGCTGGGCCACGTTCTGGCACTACACCCTGCTGAACACCATGTACGACCGCGGCCAGCTCGCCGACGGCTTCATGATGGAATGGCTCAGCTCGCACACCGGCGTGATCTTCCAGCCGCCCGTCGGGCATCGCGCCTACAGCGGCATCAACCCCTATGCACTGGGTTTCTCGATGTTCACCGAGCTGCGGCGCGTCTGCGAAAAGCCCACCGAGGAAGACCGCCGCTGGTTCCCCGACTTCGCGGGCACCGACTGGGTCAAGACGCTCGACTACGCCATGCGCAACTTCAAGGACGAGAGCTTCGTCGGCCAGTTCCTGAGTCCCAAGACCATGCGCGATTTCAGGCTGTTCGCGATCCGCGACCACCAGAGCGAACCCGAGCTGGAGGTGTCCGCCATCCACGACGACAGCGGCTACCACGCGCTGCGCGAATCGCTGTCACGCCAGTACGACATCGGCAGCAGGGAGCCCGACATCCAGGTGTGGAACGTCAACATGCGCGGCGATCGCGCGCTGACGCTGCGCCACACGCAGCGCAACAACCTGCCGCTGCACGACGATGCCGAAGAGGTGCTCAAGCACGTCGCGCGGCTCTGGGGCTTCGACGTGCACCTGGAGAGCGTCGATGCCCAGGGCCACATCACCCGCAGCTGGAAGGCCGCGGCCCCGCGGCAAACCGACTGAGCGGCCGGCGCCGCAGCGGGCTCGTCAGGGCACCAGGGCCGCAATGGCCAGCACGTAGCCCTTCACGCCAAGACCCACGATGATGCCGCGCGCCGCGGGCGAGATGTACGAGTGGTGGCGGAATTCCTCGCGCGCGTGCACGTTCGAGATGTGCAGCTCGATCAGCGGCACGCTCGCGCCCTTGATGGCGTCGTGCAGCGCGATCGAGGTGTGGGTGTAGGCGCCCGGGTTCATCACCACGCCCAGCATGTGGCCCGCGGCCACTTCGCGGCCGGCCTCGTGGATCCAGTCGATCAGCACGCCCTCGTGGTTCGACTGGCGGCATTCGATCTCCACGCCGTGCTTTGCGCCGGCCTCCTGGCACAGGCGCTCGACGTCGGCCAGCGTGTCGCGTCCGTATTGCTCGGGCTCGCGGGTGCCGAGCAGGTTGAGATTGGGGCCGTTGAGGACGAGTATTTTCTTCATGGTGAATGGCTTCCTGGGATGCCGCCATTATGGTTGCGCTAAGGTGGTGCGCATCATGAGCACAGACAGCATTCCAACCTGGCATCCCGTGGCCCGCTCGGCCGAACTGCGCCCCGGCGCCAACATCGTCGCGGGCTTTGCCGAAGGCCAGGAGCTGGCCCTCTGGCGTGCGGCCAGCGGCGCCGCGCAGGCCTGGGAAAACCGCTGCCCGCACCGCAGCGTGCGCTTCACGCTGGGGCAGGTGCTGCAGGACCGCCTCGCCTGCGCGTACCACGGCTGGCAATACGACGCCGGAAACGGCCAGTGCGCGAGCATTCCCGCCCATCCCGGCATGCCAGCGCCGCGCAATGTGTGCGCGAAGGTGTTCCATGCGGCCGAGGCGGCCGGCATGCTGTGGGTGAGCCTCGCGGCCGAGACGCCGCCTTCTCCGCCGCCGGGCGATGCCGTGCCGGCCGGGTGGTCGTTCTGCCGCACGCTCAGCGTGCGCGCCGGCGTGGCCCGCGTGCGCGATGCGCTCGCGGCGCGCGGATTCGGGTCGGAGGCGCCGCCTGCTTTGCGCGGCGCGCTCGGCAAGGTCGATGCCGCCGCGCTGATGCTCGATGCACAGCCGCAGCTCGCCTTCATTCACCTCTGGACGCCCGCCGCGCCCGGCAGCGGCGCCATGAAGAAGCTGTACGCCGCCGCGCGCGCCCTGCGCGGCGAAATCGAAGAACAACAGCAGCCGCAAGCCTGACCGGAAGAACCCCATGCCCTTCGTCACCGATGACCCCAACATGCTCGACGACTGGCTGGTCGCAGGCCCCGCGGCGGCGCTCGCCGGCAGCTCCGAAGCGCGGCCCCGCGCAGTTCGCCTGCTCGGCGAAACGCTGCAGCTGTGGACCGATGACGCCGACATGCCGCAATGCCGGCTCGGCACACGCGCGCTCTCGGTCCAGGCGCGCCACGGCCATCTCTGGGTCTGCCCGAGCGGCCGGCCCGCACGGCCGCTGTTCGACTTTCCCGAATACGGCGAAGCCGGGCGCCGCATCATCGACTGCGGCGCCATCGGCGTGGCGGTGTCGGGCTTGCGCGTGATCGAGAAC
>NZ_JBFTPJ010000696.1:0-3165 GCF_056398445.1 Variovorax sp. 01T439_2 | reverse complement strand
GCTCAGGAAGCACTTCAATGGCTATCGAACGTACCCTTTCCATCATCAAGCCCGACGCCGTCGCCAAGAACGTCATCGGCAAGATCGTTTCCCGCTTCGAAGCTGCCGGCCTCAAGATCGTTGCCGCCAAGCTCGTGCATCTGTCGCGCAACGAAGCCGAGCAGTTCTACTCGGTCCACAAGGAACGTCCGTTCTTCAAGGACCTGGTCGATTTCATGATCTCCGGCCCGGTGTTCGTGCAAGTGCTCGAAGGCGAGAACGCCATCGCCAAGAACCGCGACCTGATGGGCGCCACGGACCCCAAGAAGGCGGCCCCGGGCACCATCCGCGCCGACTTCGCGGACAGCATCGATGCCAACGCCGTGCACGGTTCGGACGCTCCCGAAACCGCCGCCAACGAAGTGGCGTTCTTCTTCGCCGGCCTCAACGTCTACGCGCGCTGAAGCCGCACGCCAGCTGATTTCATGACCACGGCCAACCTGCTCGAATTCGATCTCGAGGGGCTGGCTGCGTTCTGCGAAAAGCTCGGCGAGAAGCGATTCCGCGCCACGCAGCTGTTCCGCTGGATCCACCAGCGTGGCGCCAGCGACTTCGCCCAGATGACCGATCTGGCCAAGTCGCTGCGCGAGAAGCTCGCCACCACCGCTCGCGTCGAGGCCCTGCCGGTCATCACGCAGCACGAATCCAAGGACGGCACGATCAAGTGGCTGTTCGACGTCGGCGACGGCAATGCCGTCGAAGCCGTATTCATTCCCGAAGACGACCGCGGCACGCTGTGCGTGTCGTCCCAGGCCGGCTGTGCCGTGGGTTGCCGCTTCTGCTCCACGGGGCACCAGGGCTTCAGCCGCAACCTGAGCACGGGCGAGATCGTCGCCCAGCTCTGGTTTGCCGAACACTTCCTGCGCAAGCACCTGAAACGCGACGAGCGCGTCATCTCCAACGTGGTGATGATGGGCATGGGCGAGCCGCTGCAGAACTACACCGCGCTGGTGCCGGCGCTGCGCACCATGCTCGACGACAACGCCTACGGCCTGTCGCGCCGCCGCGTGACCGTGTCGACCTCCGGCGTGGTGCCGATGATCGACCGCCTGGGCGCCGACTGCCCGGTGGCCATGGCCGTGTCGCTGCATGCGCCCAACGATGCGCTGCGCGACGACCTCGTGCCGCTCAACCGCAAGTACCCGATTGCCGAGCTGCTCGAGGCCTGCAAGCGCTACCTGGTGCATGCGCCGCGCGACTTCATCACCTTCGAGTACTGCATGCTCGATGGCGTCAACGACCAGCCCGAGCATGCGCGGCAGCTGGTTGAACTCGTTCGCACCCATGGCGTGTCGTGCAAGTTCAACCTGATTCCGTTCAATCCGTTTCCGGCCTCGGGCCTCTTGCGTTCGCCGCAGCCGCGGGTGCTGGCCTTTGCCAAGGCACTGAGCGAGGCCGGCCTCGTGACCACCGTGCGCAAGACGCGCGGCGACGACATCGATGCGGCCTGCGGACAGCTGGCCGGCGACGTCAAGGACCGTACCCGCGCGGCCGAACGCATGGCCCAGCGCCGTGTGGGCGATCGCACCGTTGTTCTGCATCCGGTTCGCAAGACCGCCCCCCAGGAGCATTGACCTAATGAGGATGGCCTTTCCGATGACGACCGCAAGCGCGCAGCGGCTGGTGGCTGCAGGCTTTGGCGGCGTCGCCGTGGCGTTTCTGCTCGCGGGCTGCGTCAACACGCGAACCACCACCACCAGCCTGGCCGACACCAGTTCGTCGAGCAAGGGCGCGGAGATCGTGACCGAGTCCGACGAAAGCAGCCGGCAGCGCCGCGCGCGCCTGCGCATGGAGCTCGCCTCGGGCTACTTCGAGCAGGGCCAGACCACCGTCGCGCTCGACGAGATCAAGCAGGCGCTGGCCGCCGATCCCAACAACGCGGATGCCTACAACCTGCGCGGCCTGGTCTACATGCGGCTCGAAGACGCGGGCCTGGCGGAAGACAGCTTCCGCCGCGCCATTGCCATCAATCCGCGCGATCCCAATGTGCGGCACAACTACGGCTGGCTGCTGTGCCAGCAGAACCGCTATGGCGATGCCACCCAGCAGTTCACCGAGGCACTGGCGGTGCCGAGCTATACCGACCATGCCAAGACGCTCATGACGCAGGGCGTCTGCCAGCTCAGGGCAGGCCAGCGTGCCGAGGCGGAGCGCAGCCTCATGAAGGCCTACGAGATCGACGCCGGAAACCCGGTGGTCGGGTTCAACCTGGCTTCGCTGCTGGCGCAGCGCGAAGAGTGGTCGCGTGCGCAGTTCTACATCCGCCGCGTCAACAACAGCCCTTCGGCCAGCGCCGAGACGCTCTGGCTTGGCATCAAGATCGAACGACGGCTCAACAACCGCGAAGCAGTGGCGCAGTTGGGAGGGCAACTGCAACGGCGCTTCCCGCAGTCCCGGGAGGCAATAGCGTACGAGCGCGGGAATTTCAATGACTGAACGGGTTTCGGAGTTCGGCACTTCCGCGGCACTGCCGCTCGAGGAAGGCGACATCACGCACAAGACGGCCGGCGACATGCTCCGCGAAGCGCGCGAGGCGCACGGCCTGCACATCGAAATGGTGGCCGCGGCGCTCAAGGTGCCGCCGCAGAAGCTCATTGCGCTCGAGGCGGACGACATCGCTTCGCTGCCCGACCCCGTCTTTGCGCGGGCCCTGGCCAGCAGTGTCTGCCGCGCCCTGCGCATCGATCCCGCTCCGGTGCTCGCAAAGCTGCCGGGGGCGCAGCGCGCAGCGCTCGCACTGGCCGACCGTACGCTCAAGAGCAACATCGTTTCCGGAACGCCGCGCTGGAATGGCGGGCGCTCCAGCGGGCTGCCGTCGCGCGCGCTGCTCACGGTGGTGGGACTGCTGCTGGTCGGCGCGGCCGTGCTGTTCTGGCTGCCCCAGTCGGTGTTCGACCAGGTCGGGGCCTCGGTGTCGCGCTGGACATCGCGTGGCGATGGCGACACCGCTTCGGTGGCGGAAGCGCCAGCGGCTGCGCCGGCTCCTGGCGGATCGTCCGTCGTGGTCGAGAGTGCGCCGGTGTCGCCGGTGGCCCCCCCAACCTCGGCTGCACCCGCGGCGCTGGGCACGCCCCCCGCGGCAGCCCCGCCGGCGGGCAGCGCGCCCGCTGCGGCGGCGGCTTCGCC
>NZ_JBFTPJ010000695.1:0-3166 GCF_056398445.1 Variovorax sp. 01T439_2 | reverse complement strand
CAAGGGCAGCTATGGCGATGTCGCGGTGATCGGCGGCGCATCCGGCATGGCGGGCGCCGCGCTGCTGGCCGGCYCCGCCGCGCTGCATGCGGGCGCGGGCCGCGTGTTCGTCGGCCTGCTCGACGCGAGCGCGGCCCCGGTCGACCTGGCGCAACCCGAGCTGATGCTGCGTGACGCGAGGTCGCTCGATCTCTCGGGCATGACGGCGGTCTGCGGATGCGGCGGCGGCACGGACATCCGCGCGGTGCTGCCGCGCGTGCTGGCGACGGCGGCCGCGCTGGTGCTCGACGCCGATGCATTGAACGCCATCGCAGTCGACGGCGCGCTGCAGGCCCAGTTGGCATCGCGTGCGCGGCGCGGCAGGCCGACGGTGATCACTCCGCATCCGCTCGAGGCCGCGCGTCTGCTGGACTGCGCGGCGGCCGACATCCAGGCCGACAGGCTCGCAGCCGCCCGCAAGCTCGCATCGCGCTACGGCGTGGTCGCCGTGCTCAAGGGATCGGGAACAGTGATTGCCGAAGGCGGCAGCACGCCGCCGGTGCTCARCCTGACCGGCAACGCGAAGCTCGCAACCGCCGGCACCGGCGACGTGCTCGCGGGAATGATCGGCGCTGCGCTGGCCGCACAGCGGCCGCCGTTCGAAGCGGCGCGCGAAGCCGTCTGGCGCCACGGCCGCATGGCCGACACCTGGCCGGCCGGCGCGCCGCCGCTGACGGCCGGCGCACTGGCGCGCCAGGCGCCCTGCTGACGGGTTCTAGCCGCGCCCGACGAAGGGCATCTTCGTCGCCATGACCGTATGGAACAGCACGTTGGCCTCCAGCGGCAGGTTCGCCATGTAGAGCACCGACTGGCCCACGATCTTCACGTCCATCAGCGGCTCGATCGCGAGCTCGCCGTTGGCCTGCGGCACGCCCTTGGCCATGCGCGCGGCCAGTTCCGTCATGGCGTTGCCCACGTCGATCTGGCCGACCGCGATGTCGTACTTGCGCCCGTCGAGCGAAGCGGTCTTGGTGAGGCCCTCGACCGCATGCTTGGTCGCGGTGTAGGCCGCGGAATTGGGCCGCGGCGCGGTGGCCGAGATGGAGCCGTTGTTGATGATGCGGCCGCCGCGCGGCGTTTGCGCCTTCATCGTGCGGAACGCCTGCTGGATGCAGAAGAACATGCCGCTCAGGTTGATGTCGACCACGCCGCGCCACTGCTCGGGCGTCCAGTCTTCGAACGGCCCCGGCGGGTTGCCCACGCCGGCGTTGTTGAACAGCAGGTCGACGCGGCCGAAGCGCTCCACCGCCGCGGCAAACAGCRCCTGCACCGATTCGGCATTGGCCACGTCGGTGGGCACTGCGAAGGCGCGAGCACCGGCGCCGGACTCTTCCGCCACCTGTTCCAGCGGCTCGAGGCGGCGCCCCGCCAGGGTCACGCTCCAGCCGTCGGCCAGCAGCGCCAGCGCCGCAGCGCGGCCGATGCCGGTGCCGGCGCCCGTGACGATCGCAATGCGGCCCTTGTTGTTTTCCACGCTCATGCTCGGTGTCTCCTTCTCGGTTTGTCTGTATGGATGGGATGCAATGCTGCGGCACGCATCATGCGCGCCGCGGCTTGCGGCCCTTCATCTTGTTGGCGGCCTTCTTGACGGCCGACTTGAAAGCCTGCATTGCCGACTGGGGGCCCGCCGCCGCGACGGTCGCGCTGCGCTCGACGCGCTGCTCAGACACGGCTTCGGCCTTGTGGCGCGAACTGCGCTTGGCCGATGCCTTGACCGGCACGCCGGCCGGGGCCGCACCCTTGTCCTTCATGGCGCGCGTGGTGAGGTCTTCGCCCTCGCGCACCAGGCGGAAATCGATCTTGCGCCCGTCCAGGTCGACACGGCTCACCTGCACCCGCACGCGGGTGCCGATGGCGTAGCGAATGCCGGTGCGCTCGCCGCGCAGTTCCTGGCGCATCTCGTCGAACTTGAAGTATTCGCCGCCGAGTTCGGTGATGTGCACCAGCCCCTCGACGTACATCGCATCGAGCGTCACGAAGATGCCGAAGGTGGTGGCCGCGGTGACGACGCCGCCGTACTCTTCGCCCAGGTGCTCGCGCATGTACTTGCACTTGAGCCAGGCTTCGACGTCGCGGCTGGCTTCGTCGGCGCGGCGCTCGTTGGCGCTGCAATGCAGGCCGGCCGCTTCCCAGGCCAGCACTTCCTTGGTCGGCGCGACGGTGGCTTTCTGCGGCTTGGTGGTCGGCGCCTTCACGCGCGAAGCCAGCCGCTTGGCGAGCTTGGCATGCGCCTCGCCCGGCGTCGGCAGCATCGGCAGCTGGTAGCGCGTCTTGCCGAGAATGGCCTTGATCACGCGGTGCACCAGCAGGTCGGGGTAGCGCCGGATCGGGCTCGTGAAGTGCGTGTAGGCCTCGTACGCCAGGCCGAAATGGCCGCTGTTGATGGGCGTGTAGATCGCCTGCTGCATCGAGCGCAGCAGCATGGTGTGGATCTGCTGCGCGTCGGGGCGCTCCTTGGTGGCTTCGGCAATCGCCTGGAACTCGCCGGGCCGCGGATCGTCGGTGATGCTCAAGCCCACGCCCATGGCCTTCAGGTACCCGCGCAGGATTTCCTTCTTCTCGGGCGTCGGGCCTTCGTGCACGCGGAACAGGCCCGGGTGCTTGCCTTCGGCGATGAAGTCGGCGCTGCACACGTTGGCCGCGAGCATGGCTTCTTCGATGAGGCGGTGCGCCTCGTTGCGCGTGCGGGGCACGATCTTCTCGATGCGGCCCGCGTCGTCGCAGATGATCTGCGTCTCGGTGGTTTCGAAGTCGACCGCGCCGCGCTTGCCGCGCTGCTTGAGCAGCGCCTTGTAGACGTCGGCCAGGTTCAGCAGGTCCTTGACGCGGTCCTTGCGCTTGGCAGCCTCGGGGCCGCGCGTGTTGCCAAGAATGGCGGCCACTTCGGTGTACGTGAAGCGCGCATGGCTGAACATCACGGCCGGGTAGAACTGGTAGGCGTAGATCTCGCCGTCGGCGGCCACGAGCATGTCGCACACCATGCACAGGCGTTCGACCTCGGGGTTGAGCGAGCACAGGCCGTTCGAGAGCTTCTCGGGCAGCATCGGAATCACGCGGCGCGGAAAGTAGACGCTGGTCGCGCGGTCGTAGGCATCGATGTCGATGGCCGAGCCGGTCTGCACATAGG
>NZ_JBFTPJ010000694.1:0-3167 GCF_056398445.1 Variovorax sp. 01T439_2 | reverse complement strand
GTGCTGAGCCTGATCAATGCATGGACCTATTTCCGCGCGCGGCCCGGCGTGGTGCCGTGGCGGCTGATGAAGCCGGCGCTCAACGGCAGCACCGTGGGCGTGATCGCGGGGCTCATGCTGCTCACCTGGCTCAGCGGCGGCGCGGTGAACTGGCTGCGCGGCCTGCTGGGCGTGTCGATCCTGGGCTGCGCGCTGCTGCTGGTGCTGCAGGGCCGGCCGCAGCCTGCGGTGTCGGGCCGCACGAGCTTTGCCGTCATCGGTGGGTTGTCGGGCGTGCTGGGCGGGCTGTTCTCGAGCTCGGGGCCGCCTATCGTCTTTCACATGTACCGCCAGCCGCTGGAGCGCGAACTGGTGCGCCGCGCGCTGCTGCTGATGTTCGCGTTCAATTCGCTGGTGCGGCTGGTGATCGTGCTGCCCACGGGGCACTTCTCGTGGCGTGCGGCGCTGTTGGCCGCCTGCGCGATGCCGGTGGTCTACGGCGTGACGCGGTTGCACCACCGGCTGCCGAACAAGCTGCAGCCGCGCACCCTCCAATGGCTGGTGGGCGGCCTGCTGGCCGCGGCGGGTTCGACGCTGGTCGCGAGCGCGTGGCTGGCGATTGCGCAGGCCTAGCGGGCCCGCCCGCTCCTTGCCTCACGCGCGCATCGGCGCGCGGCTTCTGTCGTTGTTGGCCGTGACGAACTTGGCGAGCAGCTTCATGAAATCGCGGCGCTCCTGCTCGCTCATGGTGCTGAAGAGCGCATCCTGCATCTCGGCCATGGCCGGCACGGTCTGCGCGAGCAGCTCGGTGCCCTCGGCCGTGAGGCGCAGTTCGCGCTGGCCGCGCGCGAGCACCTGGCGCGTGATCCATCCCTTGGTCTCCAGCCGCGCGGCAATGTCGGCGGCGGTGGAGGTGTCGAGCGCCACCTGCTGGGCCAGCGTGACCTGGTCGATGCCCGGCTTCTTCTGCAGGGTGCGCAGAATGGCGTACTGGACCGGTGTGATGTCGCGCCCCAGCTTATCGTGGAACACCGACACCGCGATCTGGTGAGCCCGGCGGATCAGGTGTCCGGGCTGGTCATTGATGTCGATCTCGGCGGCGTCGGAAGTGGGGCTGGGCATGGATGTCGAAACCTGAATCGGGTCCCGGCGGTAAGGACGGAGCCTGCAATTCTATGGCGCCGCTGCGACGCGCCCGCGCCTACAGGTCGAGCACCAGCATCGGCGAGCGCGAGCGCGAGCAGCAGGGAGTGAACTGGTCGTTGGCCGCCTGTTCTTCGGGCGACAGGTACATGTCCTTGTGGTCCGGCTCGCCTTCGAGCACGCGCGTGAGGCAGGTGCCGCACACGCCCTGTTCGCAGGAGGTCGCGACCTCGACGCCCGCCGCGGCAAGCGCCTGCACCACCGTGCAATCCTTGGGCACCGTGACGATGCGCCCAGAGCTTGCGAGCTTGACCTGGAATTCCGCATCGGCGTCCGACGCGGCGATCTCGGCCGAGAAGAAYTCGTAGTGSAGCTGGTCGGCCGGCCAGCCGGCGGTGCGCGCGCCATCCAGCACCCAGTCCATGAAGCCCTTCGGGCCGCAGACATACAGGTGCACGCCAGGCTGCGGCGTGCCGATTGCCGCCGGCAGCGACAGCTTCTGCGCCGTGTCCCCGTCGTCGAAGTGGAACTGCACCTGCGATGCGAACGCGGACTGCGCGATGCGTCCGGCAAAGGCGGTGCGCTCGCGCGAGCGCGTGCAGTAGTGCATCTCGAACGGCGCCGCGCTCAGTGCCAGCCGCTCGGCCATGCACAGGATCGGCGTCACGCCGATGCCGCCTGCGATCAGCACGCTGCGGCTGGCCGCGTGGGCCAGCGGAAAGTGGTTCTTCGGTGCGCTGATGCGCAGCAGGCTGCCTTCCTGCACCAGCTCGTGCATCGCCTGCGAGCCGCCGCGCGATGAGGGATCGCRCAGCACGCCGATCAGGTAGCGGTGGCTCTCCTGCGGATCGTTGCACAGCGAGTACTGGCGCGTGAGGCCGTTCGGCAGGTGCACGTCGATGTGCGAGCCGGCCGAGAACGCTGGCAAGGCCTGGCCCTCGGCGTGCACCAGCTCGAAGGTGCAGATGTCCAGCGCCTCCGCATGCTTGCGGGCGACGCGCACGTTCAGTTCGGAGGCGTTCATGCTGCACCTGCCGGAGTCGCTGGGGCGGCCTCGCCTTCCTGCGCGATCAGGCGCTCCAGCACGCGGCGCGACTGCACGCCGCCCGAGTCGATGTTGAGCTTCAGCAGCGAGCGGGTGGGGTGCGCAAGCAGGTTGCGCTGCTGGGATTCGAGCATCTCCAGGTCTTCGCTGAAGATCTTGCCCTGGCCTTCGCGGATCGATGCGGTCAGCGCCTTGTCGTGCGGCTGGAAGTTGCGCGCCATGCCCCAGAAGTACCAGTGCGAGGTCTCGGTCTCGGGCGTGATGAAGTCCACCACGATGCTCGACACCTTGTGCGCCGGATCGGCGTCGTAGCCGCCCTTGCCGGCGTGGGCGACGCCCACTTCGATCAGCACGTGGCTCGGCGGCGTGAAGCGGCAGATCTGCCAGCGGTCGACCGGCACGTCGTCGGCCAGGTGGTTGCCGCGCAGCGCCATGCGCCAGAAGGGCGGCGCCGAGATGTTCTCCATGAAGCGGCTGGTGGTGACCTGGTCGCCCTCGGTCTTGGTGGTGGTGGGCGTCTCGTCGATTTCCTTCTGGCCGATGCTGGTCGAGTGCACGTAGGTCTCGTGCGTCAGGTCCATCAGGTTGTCGATCATCAGGCGGTAGTCGCACTGGATGTGGAACAGGCCGCCCCCGTAGGCCCAGTCGGGGCTTTCGGCCCATTCGAGGTGGTGCAGCTTGGCCGGGTCGGCCAGCGCGGGGTCGCCGGGCCAGATCCAGACGAAGCCGTAGCGCTCGATCACCGGGAAGGAGCGGATCGGCGGAAAGCCGCGCACGCGCTGTCCGGGCATGGCGACGGTCTTGCCGTCGCAGCCCATCTCCAGTCCGTGGTAGCCGCACACCAGCTTGCCCTCGACCACGCGGCCCAGCGACAGCGGCGCGCCGCGGTGCGGGCAGAAGTCTTCCAGCGCCGTGGCCTTGCCTTCCGCAGCGCGGTAGAGCACCAGGTTCTCGCCACAGATCTTGCGGCCCAGGGGCTTGTCGTCGATCTCGTTGCCTG
>NZ_JBFTPJ010000693.1:0-3172 GCF_056398445.1 Variovorax sp. 01T439_2 | reverse complement strand
GGTGAAGAGCGCGGCCAACCCGGTGCTGCTCGACGAGCTGCGCGCCGGCGAGCTCGACCTGGTGGCCGGCCGCATGAGCGATCCGCGGCTGATGGGCGGGCTCAGCTTCGAGCTGCTCTACACCGAGCCGCTGGTGTTTGCCGTGCGCCCCGGCCATCCGCTGGCGGGCCGGTCGACCCGGGCGGTGTCGGTGCAGGCGGTGCTCGGCTTTCCGCTCGTGGTGTATGGCGAGGGCACCATCCCGCGCCACAACACCGAAAGCTTCCTGTCGGCGCGCGGCCTGGCGCTTCCGCCCCATGCGCTGCAGACGCTCGACGTTGCGGTGGCGCGCGGCCTGGTGGCGGTGTCCGACGCGGTCTGGATCACCCCGCTGGGCGCCGCGCGCGGCGAGCTGGCCGACCAGCGGCTGGTGCGCCTGCGCATCGAAACCGCCGGCACCGACGAGCCCGTGGGCCTGCTGCTGCGCAGCGACGCCGAGCCCTCGGCGCTGCGCAGCGCCATGGCCGCGCTGCTGCGCGAAGGCGCCAGGCAGCAGGGCGCGCTGCCTTCCCGGAAGGCCGGCTAGTCCTTGGTTGCGCGGCGCTGCACGCAGGCGACGTAGCCGTCGCCGTCGGGCGGCCGGCCGGCGCGCTGGCTCTCCCACATCATCTGGCCGAGGCATTCCATGGCCTCGTGATGCGCATCGAGCAGCGAGCCGCGGCGGGCGGCCAGCAGCTCGACGGCCTGGCGGATGCCGCGCGGCTGGTCGATGGAGCATTGCTCGCTGATCGAAAGGTGCATCGACAGGTGCAGGAACGGGTTCTCGTGGCCGTTCGAGCCGTCGTACACGCGCGCCACGGCCGCATCGGCGTCGGCCAGGTCCTCGTGGTATTCGGGGTGGGCGTCGATCCATCCCGCGGCAATCGTCTCGAGCGCTTCCATCGGCAAGCCTTGGCGGTGCTTGGCGTACACGTCGCAAAAGAAGCGGCGCACGTCTTCCTGGGAGGGATTGAACATATCTGTATGGAGAAGCTGGAAAGGAAAAAGAGGGAAGGGAAAACCGCGCGCCGGCAGCCCGGAATGCGCCCGATGTTCCGGTAGCGGGACGTTACGCCGTAACGTAACGAATGGTCAAAACAGCGTCCAAAGCGCTGTTCCGGCCGATGGCACGGGCACCCGTTTTCAGAAAAATATCCATAAAAATCAATAACTTGCGTTCTTGGTGAACCGGTGGCTCAAAAGAGTTGGCAGCACGGCACGCTAGTTGCCCCTGTAGATGCATCTTTTGTCACAGAGGCTGTCATGAACGCACCACAAGCACCGACCCATTCGACCGAAGGACTTGCCGCCAGTGGCGTTGCTCCTGTGGTCATCGCCCGAGCCACCAGCACACCGCTCGGCGCTCCCGCCGCGATGAGCTCGTCGGCACCTGCCGCTGCCGCGGCGCCCTCGAGCATTGGCACATTGTCCAATGCTACGCCGGGCGTCGCGGTGATGCGCGAGGGTGTCCGCATTCCGGTGGACGGCAACCAGACCCTGATCGCGGGTGACCGCGTGATCGTTCCCGAAGGCGGGCAGGCCAACGTCCTGTTCCCCGGCTCGGCCACCAACAAGGCGCCGCTGGCCGGCGTCTTCACCGGCGGCACCGACGCCACCATCGGCTCGACCAAGCTGCCCGGCGGCCTCGAACAAGTGAATGTGGATGTCGCCTCGGGCGACCTGCAGGTGACCCCGCCCGACAGCGACGCCGACGCGGCCGCACTGGCCGTCACCAAGAAGGTCGCGGCCGGCAGCGGCCTGGGCCTCGGCGAATTCGCGCTCGGCGCGCTGGGCGCCGTTGCGCTCGGTGCCGCGCTGGGCGGCGGTGGCGGTGACGACGGTGGAACGATCCCGTTCTTCGCCGGCAGCGGCGGTGGTGGTGGCGGTGAGAGCGATGCGGATGCTGATTCCGATGCGGATGCTGACGCGGATGCCGACGGCGATGCGGATGCCGACGCGGATGCCGATGCCGATGCTGATGCTGATGCCGATGCCGATGCCGATGCCGATGCTGATGCTGATGCTGATGCTGATGCTGATGCCGATGCCGATGCCGATGCCGATGCCGACGCCGATGCCGATGCCGATGCCGACGCCGATGCCGATGCCGATGCCGATGCCGATGCCGATGCCGATGCAGACGCAGACGCAGACGGCGACAGCCTGCTCGATCCGGGCGACGGCGCAGCCGGCGGCCTGGTCGGTTCGATCGGCGACACCGCGGGTCTCGGCGACTCGCTCGACCCGGTGCTGGGCGTGGTCGACGGCGTGAGCGACGTGGTCGACGACGTGCTGGCCCCGGTGCTCGGTTCCGAGTTCTCCCAGAACGATCCCAACCAGTTCGATCCGGCGGACGATTTCGTCGAGACCGTGGCCGATGGCGTGGGCGGCGTGGCCAGCCCGATCGTCGACGGCCTGCTCGGCGAAGGCGCCACGGGTGCGCTGGTCGACCAGCTGGTCAAGCAGGTCGACTACGTCACCGACGCGCTGCAGAACGGCCTGGACAACCTGGTGGGCGATGAAGGCATCCTGAGCGGCCTCACCGGCAGCCTCGGCCTGGACGGCGCGCTCGACGGCCTCGTGGGCGAGGACGGAGTGGTCGGCAACGTGGTGGACGGCCTGCTCGGCCAGGACAGCCTCCTCGGCGAGCTCGTCAGCGAAGACGGCCTGGTGGGCGGCCTGCTCGGCGAGAACGGCACGCTTGGCGGCCTCATCGGAGAAGGCAGTGCCGTCGGCAGCCTGCTGGACAACGTGATCGGCGACGACGGCATCGTCGGCGGCCTGCTGGGCGAGGACGGCGCCCTTGGCGGCGTGGTCGGCGGCGTACTGGGCGAAGAGGGCCTGCTGGGCGGCCTGATCGGCGCGGGCAGCCCCGTGGGCAGCCTGCTCGGCGGCGACGGCGTGGTGGGCGGCCTGCTTGGCGGTGACGGCGCGCTGTCCAGCCTGCTGGGCAGCGACGGCCTCTCCGGCGGCCTGCTGGGCCAGGATGGCGTGGTCGACAACCTCCTGGGCGACGGCGGCGCCGTGAGCGGCCTGCTCGAAGACAGCCCGCTGGGTGGCTTGCTCGGCGGCGAAGACGGCCTGCTCGGCGGCGTGACCGATGGCGTGCTGGGTGAAGGCGGCCTGCTGGGCGGCGTGCTTGGCGATGACGGCG
>NZ_JBFTPJ010000692.1:0-3175 GCF_056398445.1 Variovorax sp. 01T439_2 | reverse complement strand
GACCCCGCCTTCACCGAAGAGAACAAGTACGAGCCCAACAGCCCCTACTCGGCCAGCAAGGCCGCCAGCGACCACCTCGTGCGCGCCTGGCACCACACCTACGGGCTGCCGGTGCTCACCACCAACTGCTCCAACAACTACGGGCCCTTCCACTTCCCCGAGAAGCTCATCCCGCTGATGATCGTCAACRCCTTGGCCGGCAAGCCGCTGCCCGTATATGGCGACGGCATGCAGGTGCGCGACTGGCTCTACGTGAAGGACCACTGCAGCGCCATCCGCCGCGTGCTCGAAGCCGGCCAGCTCGGCGAGACCTACAACGTCGGCGGCTGGAACGAGAAGCCCAACATCGAGATCGTCAACACCGTCTGCGCGCTGCTCGACGAACTGCGCCCGCGCGCCGACGGCAAGCCTTACAAAGAGCAGATCAGCTACGTCACCGACCGCCCCGGCCACGATCGGCGCTACGCCATCGACGCGCGCAAGCTCGAGCGCGAACTCGGCTGGAAGCCCGCCGAAACCTTCGACAGCGGCATCCGCAAGACCGTCGAGTGGTACCTGGCCCATGGCGAATGGGTGCGCAACGTGCAAAGCGGCGCCTACCGCGAATGGGTCGAGAAGCAATACGACGCCGCACCCGCGGCCAAGGCTGCGGCATGAAGCTGCTGCTGCTGGGCAAGGGCGGCCAGGTCGGCTGGGAGCTGCAGCGCAGCCTCGCGCCGCTGGGCGAGCTGATCGCGCTCGACTTCGACAGCACCGACTTCCACGCCGACTTCAGCCGCCCCGAACAACTGGCCGAAACGGTGCTGAAAGTGCGCCCCGACGTCATCGTCAATGCCGCGGCCCACACCGCCGTCGACAAGGCCGAGAGCGAGCCCGAGTTCGCGCGCAAGCTCAACGCCACCTCGCCCGGCGTGGTGGCCGAGGCCGCGCAGCAGATCGGCGCGCTCATGGTGCACTACTCCACCGACTACGTCTTCGACGGCAGCGGCAGCACGCCCTGGAAAGAAGACGACGCCACCGGCCCGCTCAGCGTGTATGGCCGCACCAAGCTCGAAGGCGAGCAACTGGTGGCCAAGCATTGCGCCAGGCACCTGATCTTCCGAACCAGCTGGGTCTATGCCGCGCGCGGCGGCAACTTTGCCAAGACCATGCTGCGCATCGCCAAGGAGCGCGACCGCCTGACCGTCATCAACGACCAGTTCGGCGCGCCCACCGGCGCCGAGCTGCTGGCCGACGTCACGGCGCATGCCATCCGCGCCACCCTGCAGGACCCGGCCAAGGCCGGGCTCTACCACGCGGTGGCCGGCGGCGAGACCACCTGGCACGGCTATGCGCGCTTCGTGATCGAGCAGGCCAAGGCGGCCGGCGTCGAACTCAAGGCGGGACCGGAAGCGGTCGACCCCGTGCCCACCAGCGCCTTCCCCACGCCCGCGACACGTCCCGCCAACTCGCGCCTGGACACGCGCAAGCTGCAGGCCACCTTCGGCCTGGTGCTACCGCACTGGCAACAGGGCGTGGCCCGCATGCTGCGCGAGACCCTTTGACAGGCGGCAGAACAAGCGACCCACGCAAGCAAGAAGCGGAGAACAACACAATGACCACGAAGACCACGCAACGCAAAGGCATCATCCTGGCCGGCGGCTCCGGCACCCGGCTGCACCCCGCCACCCTCGCGCTCAGCAAGCAGCTGCTGCCGGTGTACGACAAGCCAATGATCTACTACCCGCTCAGCACGCTGATGCTCGGCGGCATGCGCGACATCCTGATCATCAGCACGCCGCAGGACACGCCGCGCTTCCAGCAACTGCTGGGCGATGGCAGCCAGTGGGGCATCAACCTGCAGTACGCGGTGCAGCCCAGCCCTGACGGCCTCGCTCAGGCCTTCATCATCGGCGACAAATTCGTTGGAAACGATCCGAGCGCGCTGGTGCTGGGCGACAACATCTTCTACGGCCACGACTTTGCACACCTGCTGGCCGATGCTGACTCGAAGCAATCTGGCGCCACCGTCTTCGCCTACCACGTGCACGACCCTGAGCGCTATGGCGTGGTGGCCTTCGACGACAAGGGCAAGGCCAGCAGCATCGAGGAGAAGCCGGTCAAGCCCAAGAGCAGCTACGCCGTCACGGGCCTGTACTTCTACGACAACCAGGTGGTCGAGATCGCCAAGGCCGTGAAGCCCAGCGCGCGCGGCGAACTGGAGATCACGGCGGTCAACCAGGCCTACCTCGACCTGGACCAGCTGAACGTGCAGATCATGCAGCGCGGCTATGCCTGGCTGGATACCGGCACGCACGAGAGCCTGCTGGAGGCCGCGCAGTTCATCCAGACCCTGGAGCATCGGCAAGGGCTCAAGATTGCGTGTCCTGAAGAGATTGCGTGGCGCAATGGATTCATCGATCGCGAGCAATTGGCAAAGCTTGCCGTGCCGCTGCAAAAGAACGGCTACGGCAAATATCTGAACCATTTGCTGGCGGAGGAGGTGCGCTCGTGAAGGCAACACCTACCGCGATTCCTGAAGTGCTGGTCATCGAGCCGAAGGTCTTCGGCGATGCGCGCGGCTTCTTCTACGAGAGCTTCAACGGCAAGGCGTTCGATGAGGCGGTCGGGCGGCATGTGGAGTTCGTGCAGGACAACCATTCGCGCTCGGCCAAGGGCGTGCTGCGCGGCTTGCACTATCAGATCCAGCAGCCCCAGGGCAAGCTGGTGCGCGTGGTGCGCGGCGCGGTGTTCGATGTGGCGGTGGACATCCGCAAATCGTCGCCGACGTTTGGGAAATGGGTGGGGGTGGAGCTCAGCGAGGACAACCATAGGCAGTTGTGGGTGCCTGAGGGGTTTGCGCACGGGTTTTTGGTGCTGAGCGAGACGGCGGAGTTCTTGTACAAGACCACCGACTACTACGCGCCGGCGCATGAGCGCAGCATTGTCTGGAATGATGCTGCCTTGAATATCCGATGGCCAGCCATCGGTATGGCGCCTCAGCTATCCGCCAAAGACCAAGCGGGTTCTGCCTTTGGGAGCGCTGAAGTATTCAGCTGACGGCCGCACAAGTGGCTGCCTCAGTTCAAGTCATAGTTGAACATTCTTGAATTGGCGAAGTAGTTGGGCACTGAGGCCTCGCTGTTGGCGTGCTCCGGCGAGCAAGCTGAGATGCTCCAGAGAGCCTGCGTTGATT
>NZ_JBFTPJ010000691.1:0-5302 GCF_056398445.1 Variovorax sp. 01T439_2 | reverse complement strand
GGCTGGGGCGGCGCGGCACTGCGCCTCCGCATCAAGGACATCACAAAATGGAAAGCCTGGCGACACCATGAACGGCATCGAATTGCGCAACGTCACCAAGCGCTACGGCACCGACAGGAACGGGCCGCTGGCGGTCAAGGGCATCAGCTTCGAGGTGCCGGCGGGCACGCTCACCACCATCCTCGGGCCTTCGGGCTGCGGCAAGACGACCACGCTGCGCATGATCGCGGGGCTCGAATCGGCCAGCTCCGGCTCCATCTTCATGGGCGGGCGCGACGTGACCACGCTGGGCCCGGCCGAGCGCAACGTGAGCATGATGTTCCAGAGCTACGCGCTGTTCCCGCACATGAACGTGATCGAGAACGTGGGCTACGGCCTGCGCATGAGCGGCGTGAAGAAGGACGAGGCTGCCTCGCGCGCGCGCGGCGCGCTCAAGGGCGTGGGGCTGGTCGGCTTCGACGAGCGGCTGCCGAGCGAACTCTCTGGCGGCCAGCAGCAGCGCGTGGCACTGGCGCGCGCGCTGGTGCTGGAGCCCGCGGTGCTGCTGTTCGACGAGCCGCTGTCCAACCTCGACGCCCGGCTGCGGCGCGAAATGCGCGAGGAGATCCGCGCGCTGCAGCAGCGCCTGAAGCTCACGGTGGCCTACGTCACGCACGACCAGAGCGAGGCGCTGGCCGTGAGCGACCAGATCATCGTGATGGACCACGGCGTGATCGCCCAGCGCGGCACGCCCGAGCAGCTCTATGCCCGGCCCGAGAGCGAGTTCGTGGCCGGCTTCATGGGCGAGGCGATGGTGTTCCCTGCGGTGGCGCAGGCCGACGGCAGCGTCGCGCTCGGCCCGCTGCGGCTGCAGCCGCGCCATGCGGTGGCGCCCGGCGCGGTGAAGGTGGCGGTGCGGCCCGAGGCCTGGGAGATCGATGCCGCCGGGGCGGCCGCGGGCCTGCCCGCCACGCTGCGCAAGGCGGCCTACCTCGGCAGCTTCTACGAATACGGCTTCGACACGGCGCTGGGGCCGGTGTTCGTGGTGTCGACCGATCTGTCGAGGCCCCTGGCCGCGGGCGCCGAGGCCACGCTGTCGCTGGCGGCGCATGGCGTGAGCGTGGTGCCGGACGACGCGTGAAACAATGGCACCATGAACGTGGTTTTCGATCTTGGCGCCGTGCTGCTGGCATGGGAGCCCACCCGGCTGGTGCAGACCCATCTTCCCGAGCATGCCCCCACCGAAGCCGCCGCGGCGGCGCTGGGCCGGGCGCTTTTCCACCATGACGACTGGATGAGCTTCGACTGCGGCATGCGCTCGCTGGACGAGGCCATCGCGCGCATGGCCCGGCGGCTGTCGCTGCCGGCGGCCCGGCTGGACGCCATGCTCGGCACGCTCGGGGAGCGCCTGGAGCCCATTGCCGTCACCGTGGAACTGCTCGAGGGCCTGTTCGCCCGGCGCGAGGCCGGCGAGGCGCTGCGCCTGTACTACCTCTCGAACATGCCGGCGCCCTACGCGCGCGCGGTCGAGCGCCGGCACGGCTTCATGCGGCGCTTCGACGGCGGCGTGTTCTCGGGCGATGTGAAGTTCATCAAGCCGGATCGCGAAATCTACGAACTGCTGGCGGTGCGCCATGCGCTCGAGCCCGCCGAGACGGTGTTCATCGACGACTCGGCCGCCAATGTGGAGGCCGCGCGGGCCTTCGGCTGGCAGGCCATCCACTGCACGCACCCCGCGGCGCTGGCGGCGCAACTGGCGCGCCATCTGCCGGCTGTGCCGGCTGGCCCGGTTGCGCCGGCTATCGGCCGGTGAGCACCACCTTGGAGGTGTCGAAGCCCAGGCTGGCGGCGTAGTCCAGCTCGGCCTGCAGCGCGTCGTCCTCCAGGCGCGGCGCGCGCGAAAGCACCCAGAGGTACTGGCGGTCGGGCGTGCCGACCAGCGCCACCTGGTAGTCGCGGTCGAGCTTCAGGATCCAGTAGTCGCCCCAGACCATCGGCAGCCAGCTGAGCCACGAGGGCGCAAAGCGCACTTCGAGCCGGCCCGCGCCGGGCTGGCCCGCCACCGGCACCACGCGCGCCGTTCCCACCGCCTCGTCGAAATTGCCGTCGGGCCGCACGCAGCGGTTRAGCACCTGCATGGTGCCATCGGGCTGGAGCGTGTACTCGGCGCTCACGGGGCCGGCGCACTGCTTCTGGAAGCGGTTGGGCAGGCGGGCCTGCTCGTGCCAGATGCCGGCGTAGCGCTGCAGGTCGACCGGCGCCACCACCTGCAGCGGCGCGCGCATGAGCGGTGCGCCATCGGGCGGCCCGGGCAGCTGGGCTCGCCCGGTGCGTCCCGCGCCCATGGCAATCCAGGTGGCGACACCGCCCACCACGAAGGCCGTGGCCAGGGTGCCGATGGCGTGGCTGGTGCTGCGGTCATCGAAGGACGGAGCGCGGCTGGCGGCGGCAGCCGCGGCGGAGCGATGGCGAAGGGGCATGGGCGTGGCACTCCTGTGGTGGTCGGAAGCATCGATCGGAAACGGCCAGCCTAGTCCCGGGCCGGGGCGGCGCGCCGTCAGCGGCGGACCACAGCCGCTGTAGGGCAGCGCGGCCGGCCGGCCCTTACAACCCTGTCGGCGGCAGGCTGATCCAGGGCGGTGAAAACCCGTGCTACGGTGCGCATGAAAACATCGGCCCCGGCGCAACAGCGTGCAGGACTTGTCATCACCCGCACTGGATAATCTTTCTCCATGAATCAACTCGATGCTCTCCGCCAATGGACCACCGTGGTCGCCGACACCGGCGACTTCAAGCAACTTGCCATTTCCAGGCCGCAGGACGCGACCACCAATCCGTCGCTCATCCTGAAGGCGGTGCAGAAGCCCGAGTACCGGCCGCTGCTCGACGAAGCCGTGAGCAAGCACGCGGGCAAGCCGCTCGACGAGGTCATCGACCGGCTGCTGGTGCGCTTCGGCACTGAAATCCTCTCGATCATTCCGGGCCGCGTGTCGACCGAAGTCGATGCGCGCCTTTCATCTCGCCCTTCGTGGGCCGCATCTACGACTGGTACAAGAAGTCGGCCGGCGCCCAGTGGAACGAAGCCGCCAACGCGGGCGCGAACGACCCCGGCGTCAAGTCGGTGCGCCAGATCTTCGAGTACTACAAGCAGCACGGCATCAAGACCGAGGTGATGGGCGCGAGCTTCCGCAATGTGGGACAGATTCGGGCCCTGGCCGGCTGCGACCTGCTCACCATCAGCCCCGAGCTGCTGGCCGAGCTGGCYGCGAGCAACGAGCCGCTGGCGCATGCGCTCGATGCCAAGGCGGCAACCGGCGGCGATGTCGCCAAGGTCAGCTACGACGAGGCCGGCTTCCGCTTCGCGCTCAACGAAGACGCCATGGCCACCGAGAAGCTCGCCGAGGGCATCCGCGCCTTCGCGGCCGACGCCGTCAAGCTCGAGAAACTCATGCAGGAAAGCGGCAAGTAAGCATGGCCATGACCCAACGCTGCGACCGCGCGCCCGCCTGGGCGCAACTGCAGGCTGCCTTCGAGACCGCGGGCCGCCAGTTCGACGTGCGCCATGCCTTCGTCGACGACGCCAGCCGTTTCGAGCGCTTCAGCCAGGAGGCGCCGTACCTGTTCGCCGACCTGTCGAAGAACCTCATCGATGCGCGCACGGAAGAACTGCTCTTCGCGCTGGCCCGCGAGTGCGGCCTCGAAGCGCACCGCGACGCCATGTTCGCGGGCGAGCACATCAACAACACCGAAGACCGCGCCGTGCTGCACACGCTGCTGCGCGCCCGCGCCGATGCGAAGGTAAGCAAGACGGCCGACAAGCTGCGCGAGGTGCACGAAACGCTCGACGCGATGCTGGCCTATGCCGAGAAGGTGCGCGCCGACCACACGATCACCGACGTGGTCAACATCGGCATCGGCGGCTCCGACCTCGGGCCGCAGATGGCGGTGCTGGCGCTGGCCGAGTTCGCCGCGCCCGGCAAGCGCTTCCACTTCGTCTCCAACGTCGACGGCCACGAGCTGGCCGGCGTGCTGCAGGGCCTGGCGCCCGAGCACACGCTGTTCCTCATTGCGTCCAAGACCTTCACCACGGCCGAGACCATGGCCAACGCGCTTTCGGCCAGGCGCTGGTACGAGCAGTCGGGCGGCACCGACATTGCGGGCCACTTTGCCGCGCTCACCACCAACGTGGAGGCCGCGAAGCAATTCGGCATCGACACCACCTTCGGTTTCTGGGACTGGGTGGGCGGGCGCTATTCGCTGTGGTCGGCCATCGGCTTGCCCATTGCGCTGGCCATCGGCGCCGACGGTTTCCGCCGGCTGCTGGCGGGCGCGCACGCGATGGACGAGCACTTCCGCAGCGCGCCGCTCGAGCAGAACCTGCCGGTGCGGCTGGGCCTGCTCGATGTCTGGTACCGCAACTTCCACAAGTTCACGAGCCGCGGCATTGCGCCGTACCACAGCGCCCTGAAGCGCCTGCCGGCCTACCTGCAGCAGCTCGAGATGGAAAGCAACGGCAAGCAGGTCGATGCGAGCGGCGCGCCGCTGCCCGCGGGCCTTGGCACCTCGCCCGTGCTCTGGGGTGAGCCCGGCACCAACGGCCAGCATGCCTACTTCCAGATGCTGCACCAGGGCACCGATGTGATCCCGCTCGAATTCGTGGCGGTGCGCGATGCGGCGCACGACCTCGACGGCCACCACCCCAAGCTGCTGGCCAATGCGCTCGCGCAGGCGCAGGCGCTGATGGTCGGCAAGCTCGATGCGGGCGGCCACAAGAACTTCCCGGGCAACCGGCCGAGCAGCTTCTTCGTGTTCGAGAAGCTCACGCCCGAAGCGCTGGGCGCCTTCCTCGCGCTGTACGAGCACCGCGTGTTCACCAGCGGCGCGCTGTGGGGTATCAACAGCTTCGACCAGTGGGGCGTGGAACTCGGCAAGGTGCTCGCGAAGGACATCGAGCCGCGCCTTGCCTCGGGCGACATCATGGGGCTCGACGCCTCGACCGCCGGCCTCCTGAAACGCCTCGGCGCGCAGGCCTGATCCGCTGAAAGGCCGGGGCAACACGCCCGGACAGGCCGATCCATAGGCCATTTGTTTGCGAACTGATGGCCGAATTTGCCGTTGAAAGATGCATCGATATGATCGGCCCGGGGAATTTCCCTGGGATTCAATCAAGAGGAGTCGATCAATGGACTTTCAAACAGCGGTCAAGACCTGTTTCAGCAAATACGCCGATTTCAACGGGCGCGCATCGCGTTCGGAGTACTGGTGGTTCGTGCTGGCCGAGGTCATCGTTCTCATCGTGGCAAGCCTGATCCATCAGTATGTG
>NZ_JBFTPJ010000690.1:0-3201 GCF_056398445.1 Variovorax sp. 01T439_2 | reverse complement strand
TGGAGCAGCCGGCTCGACGTGCTGCCCGAAGTGCCGACCTACCGCGAGCTCGGCTACCCGGCCAACAACGATCCGTCGTGGTTCGGACTCGTGGCGCCCGCCGGCACGCCGGCCGACATCGCGCTGCGCATGCAGCAGGCGGTGGCCACGGCGCTGAAGGACAGCACGGTGCGCGAGCGCCTGGCGCTGCAGGGGCTGTACGCCTCGGGCACCACGCCGGCCGAATTTGCCAAGCAGATCGACAGCGAGATCGAGAAGATGAAAAAAGTCGCCGCCTTCGCGCGCATCCGATTGGACTGATCTCGCCTGCCTATGCATCCTGTCCTGAAACTGATCCAAACCCGCGCCCAGGTGACCAGCGTTGCCGGGCACACGCCGCTGGTGCTCGATTCGCCGCACAGCGGCACCGTCTACCCCGAGGACTTCCGGCCCGCCTGCGACCTGGCCACGCTGCGCCGGGCCGAGGACACGCACGTCGAGAAGCTCTATGCCTTTGCGCCCGAAATGGGCGCGGCATGGATCGAGGCGCACTTTCCGCGCAGCTACCTGGACGCCAACCGCGACACCACCGAGCTGGACACCGCGCTGCTCGACGGCCCGTGGACCGGGCCCCTGTCGGCCGACCCGCGCGTGCTGGCCAAGGTGCGGCTCGGCAAGGGCCTGGTCTGGAAGCTCACCGACGAGGGCCTGCCGATCTACGACCGGCTGCTCACTGTGGACGAGGTCCGCGCGCGCATCGACAACTGCTGGCGGCCCTACCACGCGGCGGTGGCCGAGGCCATCGACGCGGCGCATGCGCGGCACGGCTACAGCATCCACATCAACTGCCACTCGATGCCGGCGGTGGCGGGCAGCCATGCCACCGATTTTCCGGGCCTCGTGCATGCGGACTTCGTGATCGGCGACCGCGACGGCAGCACCGCCGACCCGGCGCTGTCGCAAAGGATCTGCGCGCACCTGCGCGCGCGCGGCTACAGCGTGGACTACAACCATCCCTACAAGGGCGTGGAACTGGTGCGCCGGCATGGCCGGCCGGCCGGGCACCGGCACAGCATCCAGGTGGAGGTCAACCGCAAGCTCTACATGGACGAGGCCACGCTGGCGCTCGACGAGGCCGGCGCGGCGCGGCTGCGGCAGGACCTGCAGTCGATGGTGGCGATGCTGCTGGCCACCGATCCGCGCTGACCGACAACAACAACAACAACCCTGCCGCCGGCGCGTGTGTTGCGGCAGGGCGCGAAGGCGCGCGGCCTATAGTGGCCGCAAGTCTTTTCATCTTCGCCTGGAGCTTGACGTGAAGCCATTCCTTGCAGCTGTTCTTGCCATCGCGATGGGCGCCCTGGCGGCGGGCTGTGCCGGCACGGGCTCGGCCGGCAGCGGCGACCGCGCCGCCGCGTCGTCGGGCAGCGGCGTGACGGTGTTCGGCACCATCGACGCGGGCGTCAGCGGCAGCACGAACCGTTCCGAGCGGCGCTAAGCCGGCCGGGGCGTCAGCGCCGCAGCAGCGCCTGGCGCAGCACCCGCGCCGCGCGGTCGCGGATGCGGCCGTGCCCGGCATCCGGCAGGGTGCGCGGCGCCACCTTCGCGGTGGCGCAGGCCCAGAGAAAGTCGTGCAGGATGGGCGTGTCGTCGACCGTCTCGGTGCTGCCGTATTTGTGGAATTCAGGGTGCCACTGCGTGGCGGCGATGTAGCTGCGGCCCCTGTCGGCGCGGCGGCGGATGGCCTCGGGCACGCGGTCGGGCAGGCTCCAGGCCTCGATCTCGAAACCCGGCGCGAGGTCTTTCACGCCCTGGTGGTGGATGCTGTTGACCTTGGCGGTCTTGACCTCGGGGTAGAGCTTGGCCAGGCGCGTGCCCTCGACGATCTCGATCTGGTGGAAGTTCTGGTCGTAGGTCACCGGGTCGCGGTGCCGCACGGCTTCGGGATGCTCGTGCTGCGCCTCGATGTCCTGGTAGAGCGTGCCGCCGAAGGCCACGTTGATCAGCTGCAGCCCGCGGCAGACGCCGAAGATGGGCTTGCCGGCCTGCTCGAAGGCCTCGACCAGCGCCAGGTCGTACAGGTCGCGGATGCGGTCGCCCACCCAGGCGTCCTTGAGCGGCACCTCGCCGTAGCTGCCGGGCCAGACGTCGGCGCCGCCGTGCATCACCACGCCGTCGAGCCATTCGGCATAGTGCGAGAGCTTGGTGTCGCCGCGCGCGGTTTCGCCCGTGGGGCAGGGCACCATCACCACCATGGCACCGGCCGACATGAGCCAGTGCGCAATGGACTGCTCGACGTACTGCAGCGTCTTGTTGGTGAAGAGCGAACGCGCCGGATCGGCGTGGGAAAAGCAGGCGGACAAGCCGATCTTCAGCCGGGCGGAAACGGGTTGCGGCATCGCGGGACGAGCAGGGCGTGCTGTGCGAAAAGGAAAGTCCATTGTGGCGCTTTGGCCTCTCGCACGGGGTCGGACGACACGCCAAAGTATGCTTTCAACGCCGCCACGACCAAGAAGGAAGACAAGCCATGAAAACGATCAAGGGCCCGGCCATATTCCTGGCCCAGTTCGCCGGGGACGAAGCCCCGTTCAACTCGCTCGACGCCATTGCCGGCTGGGCCGCCGGGCTGGGCTACAAGGGCGTGCAGATCCCGAGCTGGGACGCGCGCCTGTTCGACCTGAAGAAGGCCGCCGAGAGCAGGACCTACTGCGACGAGGTCAAGGGCACGCTGGCCGCGCACGGCCTGGAGATCACCGAGCTGTCGACCCACCTCCAGGGCCAGCTGGTCGCGGTGCACCCGGCCTACGACGCGGGCTTCGACGGCTTCGCGGCGCCCGAGGTGCGCGGCGATCCGGTGCGGCGCCAGCAGTGGGCGGTGGAGCAGCTGCACTTCGCCGCGAAGGCCTCGGCCAACCTGGGGCTCACGGCGCATGCCACCTTCTCGGGCGCGCTCGCCTGGCCGTACCTCTATTCGTGGCCGCCGCGCCCGCCGGGACTCATCGAGGAGGCCTTCGACGAGCTCGCGCGCCGCTGGCGCCCGATCCTCGATGCCTTCGACGCGGCGGGCGTGGACGTGGGCTACGAGATCCACCCGGGCGAAGACCTGCACGACGGCGTGAGCTACGAGATGTTCCTGGAGCGCGTGGACAACCACCCGCGCGCCTGCCTCCTGTACGACCCGAGCCATTTCATGCTGCAGCAGCTCGACTACCTGGCCTACAT
>NZ_JBFTPJ010000689.1:0-3207 GCF_056398445.1 Variovorax sp. 01T439_2 | reverse complement strand
GCATAACTTGTCTCGATGCCGGCCCAGATTTTTGAAGGATTCAAGATGATTGGAGACATCTTATTGCCACACGCGAGCTTGAAACGCTCGGGTGCTTACTTCGAATCGGGGCTCGAACGCAAAACCGACGCCATTACCGCCAATGCCACTTATTTTGGAAATGCGCAGTGGGCGCAGGAATACCTGGATTTCTGCCACCGCGATGCGCATTTCAGGAGCCGGTGGCTCGCGGCTGCCGGCGACTGGACCGACAAGGTGGTCATCGACCTGGGCTGCGGGCCGGGCAACATCTTTGCCACCCTCGGCGGCAAGCCGCGGCTGCTGATCGGCGTGGACGTGGCGCCCGGCTCGCTGGAGCTGGCGGCCAAGCTGGGCTACACGGCGGTGCTGGCCGATGCGGCCTACACCCCTTTTCGCTCGCAGGTGGCGGACATCGTTGCCATCAATGCGTCGCTGCACCACTGCGACGACATGGCCGCCGTGCTGCGCGAGGGGGCGCGGCTGGTGAAGCCGCATGGCCTCCTGGTCACCGACCATGATCCGCAGCTCACCGCCTGGGATTACAAGGGCCTTGCCAAGCTGATGTGGGATGCGCGGCTGTGGGTCTACCGGGCGATCGGGCATGGCTTCCACAAGACCGGCAGCCAGCAGTCGTGGGGGCTGCGGACCGAGGTCCATCACCAGCCGGGCGACGGGGTCACGAAGGAATTCTTCCATTCGACGCTGGAACCGCTGGGCTTCGAGGTGAGCGTCTACCCGCACAACCACCAGATCGGCGCCGATGCGCTGCGCGGCGTGGTGGGGCCGGCGAAATGGAAATACCGGCTGGGCAACATGCTGTCCGGCCGGCGGCCCTCGTCGCCTACGAGCGCGCTGTCGCTGATGTGCGTGGCAAGGCGCCGCGGCGATCCCGCAGCGGCTGCGGCGGCGGTCCCGGACCGCTGATCCCGAGCTTCTCACACCCGGTTAGCACCGCGAAGCCGCCCGGAGCGGGGCGCAGACACGATCGGTATCGTTACCGAATCTTCCTTTTGCCCACTTGCCGACGGCTGCGCGTTCAAATGCCGGAGGGCCCGGCGAACCGCGCTTTGGCGTGCCCCGCTGAGGGCTTCCCAGGGGAAACCCGAGCCTCGCATCAGTCCGCATGCCTGATGCGGCCTTTTGTGGTCAATGGCGCGCTATCCGACGCCAATGTAGGACTTTTACCCGACCACCGGTGTTGCCGGAATGTGAATTCAGCACATCTTGTTTCGCACCGAAGCAGTCCTGACCAGGGTTTCGACGTACCTTGATATTGCACCGCAACATGCGGACGCAGGCCTGTGGCTTGGCGTCGGCTTGCTGCGGGCGGTCTTTCAATCTTGGATGTCGCGCCGCTTGTGGGCGGCGCTACGTGGTTCTCACGAGAGGTGGCTATGCGTGTGTCAAAACCGGATTCGGTTCTCTTTTCTCTTCGCCAGCGGCGCATCGCTGGCGCCGCGAGCGCTCGCGCCCTGGGCCGGAACGGCCGGCGAAGGCAATCGGGCGCCTTCGTTCCCAAGCTGGCGGCCTATGCGCTGCTGGCCTTCGTGCTGTGGCTGATGGTTGCCACGCTGGTCCAGCCGCTGCTGTCTTCGCAGGCCACCCGCGCCGTCCTGCAGGCGCCGGTGGGGCTGATCACTTCGCCGATCAACGGCGTGGTGTCGCAGATGGTGGTGCATGCACGCGACAAGGTGGAGCCCGGCACCATCGTGGCCACGGTGCGCAACCCGACCGTGAGCCAGGAAATCCTCACCACCCTGAGGTCGCAGCGCCTGTCGCTGCAAAGCCAGCTGGCCCAGCTCGGCAACCAGTACAAGTCCGACAACCAGGAGATGCGGTCCGTCGGGCAGGAAGCCGGCGTGCACCGCGAGGCCTCGCTGGCGCAGGCCTGGGAGGCCTGGCAGATCGCCCGGCGCCAGCGCGACGTGGCGCACAGCGTGGTGGAAGAGCAGGAGAACAAGGTCCGCACCAACCAGGCGCTGCTGGAGCAGGGCGCGATCAGCGAGCAGGTGATGAACGCCTCGATGGCGCAGCTGAACACGGCGCGCGCCAATGCCGCGGTGGCGGAACAGTCCTTCGCGGGCCAGGCCCAGACGGTGGCGAGCGCCGGGCAGGGCGCCTTCGTGGGCACCGGCGGCAGCAACCTGTTCCAGACGCTCGCCAGCCGCCGCGAGGCGCTGCGCAACAGCGTCGGGCGCGCCCAGCAGGACGCCACCGCCATCTTCAAGCAGCTCAAGGAGGTCCGCGACCTCGAGGAAGAGGAGCGCCGCCGGGTGGAGAAGCTCTCCTTCTATGAAATCAAGGCGTCCCAGGCCGGGCAGGTCCACTCCGTGCTCGCACCCGAAGGCGCGTATGTCACGGCAGGTGCCTCGCTGGTGCGGGTGACCGATTGCAGCCGGCTCGGCGTGGTGGCGGTGTTCCCGGCGCGCGTGGCCAAGCGGCTGGGMATCGGCTCCGTGCTCGACGTGAAGCTCGACGATTCCGCCAAGTCGATGCCGGCGCGCGTGGAGCAGCTGCTGCCCGTGGCCTCGGATGCGCTGCAGAGCACCTACAGCGTGCCGTTCCCGTATGCCGAGCAGGGCTCCATCTACGCCGTGGCCCGCATCGAAGGCAAGGAGCCGCAGGAGGCTCCGCCGGACGGCGGCAGCAACATGTGTGCGCCCGGCAAGGTGGTGTCGGCCAGCCTCAGGTCCTGAGCGCAGGCGCCAATGCACCCCTTGCATGCATCGGAACAGAACCATGTCGGTCTTCCCGTTTTCCCGGCCCCTGGCGTCCTGCCTTGCCGCATCGATGGCACTGGCCTTGCCGCTGTCCGCAGCGCTCGCCCAGCCGTCTGCGGGCCGGCAGCCCGGCCCGCAAGCCGCCAGCGCCACCCAGCAAACGCTGGCGCGGCAAAGCTGCGAGGGGCTGCGGCGCGCGGTGGCGGAGGACCAGAAGGGCGCGGCTTCCGGACCGCTGTTCCTGGCCAGCTACCGCGTCGCCGACCCGAAGCAGGGCACGCCGCTGGAACCTGCATTGGCGGGCGCCGCCTTCACCTATGACAACGCGCTCGCGGGCATCGCGCTCCTGGCCTGCGGCGACGCAGCCTCGGCCCGGCGCATCGGCGACGCGGTGGTGCGCGCGATGGAGCGCGACCCGAACACGGCCGACGGGCGCGTTCGCAACGCCTACCGCGCCGGCCCGATG
>NZ_JBFTPJ010000688.1:0-3213 GCF_056398445.1 Variovorax sp. 01T439_2 | reverse complement strand
GCGCTACGTGGAGCCGCAGGTGGCCGACAGCTTCATGACCGCCAACGAGATCCATGTGCCGACCGGCCGGCCCGTGATCGTCACGCTCAAGGCCGACGATGTGATCCACAGCTTCTGGGTGCCGAGCCTCGCGGGCAAGAAGGACCTGATCCCGGGCCGCACCGCCACCCTGAATTTCCGCGCCGACCGCGACGGCATCTACCGCGRCCAGTGCGCCGAGTTCTGCGGCTCGCAGCATGCGTTGATGGCCTTCTTCGTTCTGGCCGAGCCGCCCGAGCGCTATGCGGCCTGGGCCGCGGCGCAGCGCCGCACGGCCGGCGAACCCGCAGAAGGCCAGCCGCTGCGCGGCCGCGAAATTTTCATGCGATCGAGCTGCGCGATGTGCCACGCCATCGACGGCACCTCGGCGCAGGCCGTGCGCGGGCCGAACCTCACGCACCTGGCAAGCCGCGGCACGCTGGCCGCGGGCAGCCTGGCCAACACGCCGGAAGACCTGCGGCGCTGGATCGCCGATCCGCAGCAGGTCAAGCCCGGCAGCTACATGCCCGCCACCCGGCTCTCGTCCGAAGACATGGATGCGCTGGTGGGCTACCTGCAGACCCTGCGCTGATGAACGACGAACGCGCCATGCAGCAGCAACCCGGCCGCACCCCCGCCCCGCCGCACCTGAAGGACGGCCCCGGCCCCGGCTCGCCCGAAGCCGCCGCGCTGGACGCCACCTGGCGCGATCCGCCCGGGCTGCTCGGCTGGCTGGCCGCCGTCAACCACAAGGCGATCGCGCGCCGCTTCATCGTCACCACCTTCTGCTTCTTCGTGGCGGGCGGGCTGCTTGCGTTCGTGATGCGGCTGCAGCTCGCGCGGCCCGGCGCGCGGCTGGTCGGGCCCGACCTCTACAACCAGCTGTTCACGATGCACGGCTCGACCATGATGTTCCTCTTCGCCGTGCCGGTGATGCAGGCCGTGGCCGTGTACCTGCTGCCCCTGATGCTGGGCACGCGCAGCGTCGCCTTTCCGCGCCTGAACGCCTTCGCCTACTGGATCTTCCTGTTCGGCGGGCTGATGCTCTACGCGGTGTTCGCGCTGGGCGCCGCGCCCGACGTGGGCTGGTTCTCGTACGTGCCGCTCGCAGGGCCCGACTATTCGCCCGGCAAGCGCACCGACTTCTGGGCCCAGATGATCACCTTCACCGAGCTGTCGGCGCTGCTGGAGGCCATCGTGGTGATCACCACCGTGTTCAAGCTGCGCGCGCCGGGCATGGCGCTCAACCGCATTCCGCTGTTCGCCTGGGCCATGCTGGTGACGGCGTTCATGGTGCTGTTCGCGATGCCCGCGGTGATGCTGGCGAGCACCACGCTGATCACGGACCGGCTGGTCGGCACGCACTTCTACAACCCGGCCGAGGGCGGCGACGCGGTGCTCTGGCAGCACCTGTTCTGGTTCTTCGGCCACCCCGAGGTCTACCTGATCTTCCTGCCCGGCCTGGGCTTTCTCTCGGCCATCATCCCGACCTTCGCGCGGCGGCCGATCTTCGGCTACACCGCCATGGTGCTGGCGCTGATCGCCACCGCCTTCCTGGCCTTCGGGCTGTGGGTGCACCACATGTTCGCGGTCAACCTGCCGGAGCTCGGCAAGAGCTTCTTCACCGCGGCGAGCATGCTGATCGCCATTCCCTCGGCCGTGCAGATCTTCTGCTGGATCGCCACGCTGTGCAGCGGCCGGCTCGACTTCAAGACGCCGCTGCTCTTCGCGCTCGGTTTCTTCTTCATCCTCGTGCTGGGCGGCCTGACCGGCATCATGCTGGCCTCGGTGCCGCTGGACCTGCAGGTGCACGACAGCTACTTCGTGGTGGCGCACCTGCATTACGTGCTGATCGGCGGCGCGGTGTTCCCGCTGTTCGGCGCCTTCTACTACTGGTATCCCAAGATCACCGGCCGGCTCATGAGCGAGCGCCTCGGGCGCTGGAACTTCTGGCTCTTCTTCGTCGGCTTCAACGTGACCTTCTTCCCGATGCACCTGCTCGGCCTCCGGGGCATGCCGCGCCGGGTCTACACCTACCAGGCGGGCCTGGGCTGGGACACGCTGAACCTGGTCGCGACCCTCGGCTCCTGGATCATCGCGCTGTCGGCGCTGCTGTTCGTGGTGAACGCGCTGCGCAGCCTGCGCCGCGGCGCGCCCGCGGGCCCCAACCCCTGGGGCGCCGGCACGCTCGAATGGGCCACCGAGTCGCCGCCGCCGCCATGCAACTTCCACGCGATTCCGGTGGTGCACGGCCGCGATCCGCTCTGGGAGCCGCCGCGCGCCGCGGCCGACGGCGGGCCACCGCCCTTCACGCACGTGGGCGGGCTCGCGGCCCATACGCGCGAGCTGCTCGCCACCACCGTGCTCGATGCGCGGCCCGACCTGCGCGTCAACTTCCCCGACCCGACCATCTGGCCGCTGGTCAGCGCACTGGCCGTCACGGTGCTGTTCATCGGCTCCATCTTCACGCCGTGGGCCGTGGTGTGGGGCAGCATCCCGATCGCGATCGCGCTCACGGCCTGGTTCTGGCCCCGGCGCGCGGAAACCGCGGTGCACCTTCGCCTGGAGCAGGGGCCATGACGGCGCCACGGCGCGAGCTCGACGTCTCGGCCCTGCCGAGCTATGCCTTCGGCCACCGCAGCCTGATGTGGTGGGGCACCTTCGGCCTGATCGCGATCGAGGGCACGATCTTCGCAATCGCCATCGGCGCCTACCTGTACCTGCGCAGCCAGGCGGACAGCTGGCCCCTCGGCGCGCCGCCGCCCGACCTGCTGTGGGGGTCGACCAACACGCTGATCCTGCTCGCGAG
Source organism: Variovorax sp. 01T439_2 (assembly GCF_056398445.1). NCBI lineage: Bacteria > Pseudomonadati > Pseudomonadota > Betaproteobacteria > Burkholderiales > Comamonadaceae > Variovorax > Variovorax sp. 01T439_2. The sequence goes on along the minus strand of NZ_JBFTPJ010000688.1, from coordinate 386 downwards.
CATCTGGCCTAACCAGAAGGCCAAGCGCGCGGCCGAGGCCCGCGACCTGGTGCGCACGCGCGGCTGGCTGCTGGTGTGCCTGCTGTTCGCGCTGGCCTTCCTGGTGCTGCGGGGCTTCGAGTTTGCGGCGCTGCACACGCGCTGGGACCACAACGCCTACGGCTCGGTCGTGTGGACGCTGCTCGGGCTGCACACGGTGCACCTGCTCACCGACACCTACGACACGGCCGTGCTGGACGTGCTGCTGTTCACCGGCCCGATGGAAGGCCAGCGCTTCGTCGACGTGAGCGAGAACGCGCTGTACTGGTACTTCGTCGTGTTCTCCTGGCTGCCGATCTACGCGGTGATCTATGGCGTGCCGCGCCTTCATTGAGTCGAGGGAGAAC
>NZ_JBFTPJ010000687.1:0-3217 GCF_056398445.1 Variovorax sp. 01T439_2 | reverse complement strand
GCTTTCACTCCGTCTGACACAATCGCCCAGTGGATATTTCCAACCTGATACAGACCGTACTTATTTACGCTTTGCCCGTGGTCTTTGCGATCACGGTGCACGAGGCGGCGCATGGCTATGTGGCGCGCCACTTCGGCGACAACACGGCCGAGGCCATGGGCCGCGTCACGCTCAACCCGATCAAGCACATCGACCCCATCGGGACCATCCTGATGCCGCTGATGCTGTACTTCGCAACGTCCGGAGCCTTCCTGTTCGGCTATGCCAAGCCGGTGCCGGTGAACTTCGGGCGGCTACGCCATCCGAAGCGCGACATGATCTGGGTGGCTCTGGCAGGGCCTGCGTCCAATTTCGTGCAGGCCATCCTCTGGGCGCTGGTGCTCGTGGGGCTGGTAGCGGCCGGCATCGATGAAACCTTTTTCATCAAGATGGCGCAGGGCGGCGTGCTGGTCAACCTCGTGATGTGGGCCTTCAATCTCTTTCCGCTGCCTCCGCTCGATGGCGGCCGCGTTCTTGCAGGCCTGCTGCCCAACGGACCGGCGCAGAATTTCCTCGCGCGCATCGAGCCCTTCGGTTTCTTCATCGTGATGGGCCTGGTGCTCGCGGGCATCGTCAGCACCTTCTGGCTGCGTCCGCTGATGGACTTCGGCTACATGGCCATCAACCTGCTCATCTCTCCGCTCACGGCTTTGCTGCGTTAAGTTCTCCTCTCCTGCCATGGCTTCGTCTTCCCCYGCTCCCCTGCGCGTCCTGACCGGCATCACGCCGTCGGGCACGCCGCACCTCGGCAACTACGTCGGCTCGATCCGCCATTCGGTACGCCAGAGCGTCGCGCCGGGCGTCGAGAGCTTCTTCTTCCTGGCCGACTACCACGCGCTCATCAAGGTGCAGGAGCCGGCGCTGATCCAGCGCTCCACGCTCGAGATTGCCGCGAGCTGGCTGGCCTGCGGGCTCGACCCGGAACGCGTCACCTTCTACCGCCAGTCGGACATCGTCGAGATCACCGAGCTCACCTGGTTCCTCACCTGCGTGACCGGCAAGGGCGTGCTCAACCGCGCCCACGCCTACAAGGCGCAGCTCGACAAGAACGTCGCCAAGGGCGAAGACCCCGACGCCGACGTGACGGCCGGCCTCTTCATGTACCCGGTGCTGATGGGCGCCGACATCCTGATGTTCAACGCGCACAAGGTGCCCGTGGGGCGCGACCAGGTGCAGCACATCGAGATGGCGCGCGACATGGCGCAGCGCTTCAACCACCAGTACGGCGAGCACTTCACGCTGCCCGAAGCCGAGATCGACGATGCCGTCGCCACCCTGCCCGGCCTCGACGGCCGCAAGATGAGCAAGAGCTACGGCAACACCATTGCCATGTTCGCGCCGCGCGCGCAGCTGCAAAAGCAGATCGCCAGCATCGTGACCGATTCGCGCGCGCCCGGCGAGCCCAAGGACACCGAAGGCTCGGCGCTGTTCCAGATCTACCAGGCCTTTGCCAGCGCCGAAGAAACCGAGGCGCTGCGCAAGGCGTACGCCGACGGCATCGGCTGGGGCGACGCCAAGCAGATGCTGTTCGAGCGCATCGACCTCGAGGTGGCGCCGCTGCGCGCACGCTACGAAGCGCTGATGAACGACCCGGCGGAGATCGAGCGCATCCTGCTCATCGGCGCCGAAAAGGCCCGCAAGCTCTCGCGCCCCTTCATGGCCGAGCTGCGCCACGCGGTGGGGCTGCGCAACCTTGCATCGGGCCGCGACAAGGGCGGTGCCCGCAAGGCGGCCAAGATAGCCAAGCCGAGTTTCAAGCAGTACCGCGAGCGCGACGGCCTGTTCTATTTCAAGCTGCTCGACGCCCACGGCGCCACCTTGCTGCAGAGCCGCGGATTCGCCTCGCCGCAGGAAGCCGGCCGCGCCATCGCCGCCCTGCAGCAGCAGCGCGGCGCGGCACTGGCCGCGCTCGCCGAACAGCTCGAGCCGGCCGGTCCGGAAGAATTGCGCGCCGCGAACGAGGCGCTGGAAGCACTGGCGGAGACAACAACCTCTACCAACGGAAGTTGATCCGGCAATATCCATCGGCTTACCCGCCGAGGACTGACGAGAGAAGACCGTGCGATCACTAAGGAAGAAAACATGAGCATTTATGTCATCGACGACCACCCCCTGATGCGCGACGCGATCGTGATGGTGCTGCGGCGTCTGCGGCCGGCCGAAAACATCGTCGAGCTCGAGCGCCTCGACAAGCTCGCGAGTGCGGTCCAGCAGCGCGGCGAGCCAACGCTTTTCTGCCTCGACCTGAAGCTGCCCGACACCAATGGCGTCTCGGGCGTGGTCGCTGTCAAGCAGGTCTATCCCAACGTGCCGATCGCCGTCTATTCGGCAGCACCGGCCGGGGACATGGAAGACGCCTGCATCGAAGCCGGTGCCGACACCTACATCGAGAAGTCGGCCAGCTCGGCCGAACTGGCCGCCGCGCTGCGCGGCCTGCTGATGGCGGGCTCGGAAGAGGCGGACGAGCCGGCGCTGGCCAGCAACAGCAAGCTGTCGAAGCGCCAGACGCAGCTGATCGCGATGCTCGACAAGGGCATGAGCAACCGCGACATCGCCACCGACCTCGAGATCAGCGAGCACACCGTGAAGGTGCACCTGTGGCGCCTGTTCCGCCGCCTGGGCGTGAAGAGCCGCACGCAGGCGCTGCATTACGCGCGGACCAACGGGTTGCTTTCCGGTAGCTGAGCCCACCCCCGAAGCGGCTCACTTCGTGTAGCCGCCTCCCCCTCAAGGGGGCAACACCGGAGGCCCGGCAAAGCCGGTTCCTCGGTGGCACTAGGCTCCCCCCCAAGCTTCGCGCACTTCGTGTCGCTTCGCCAACCCCCTACCGGGGGCAACACCGGAGGCCCGGCAAAGCCGGTTCCTCGGTGTTTCTGGAAGGGTTGAACCGCGCCTTATGCGCGGTTTTTTATTGGCCGCTGGCTCAGCCGCCGGAGGCGCTGACGCGGGCTTGGGCCACGGCTTCGTCGGCGTCGTGCAGGGCGACGCGGAACACGCTGCCGCTGCCGAGGCGGGAGCGCACGCTGACGGGATGGCCCAGCACGTGCGAGAGGCGCGCGACGATGGCCAGGCCCAGGCCGAAGCCGTCGGAGGTGCCGGCGTGGTCGGCCACCTTGTAGAACTCCAGGAACACGTCGCGCAGGTGCTCGGGCGCAATGCCGATGCCGGTGYCCCACAC
>NZ_JBFTPJ010000686.1:0-3221 GCF_056398445.1 Variovorax sp. 01T439_2 | reverse complement strand
GTGCAGGCCTTCCGCAAGTACTGCCTGATCAACGGCCTGGACGACATCGGCCTCACGCTGCGCCACAAGGACAAGATCAAGGCCTTCGAGGCCGAGCGGCTGGCGCAGAAGCCCTGGCTCGCGCACACGATGATCTCGTGATCGACCGCATTTCCTTTTTCAGAAAACTCAAGACCCAATCATGAAAATCGCAGTTCTCCCGGGCGACGGCATCGGCACCGAAATCGTGGCCGAAGCCATCCGCGTGCTCGACGCGCTCGACCTCTCCTTCGAGATGGAAACCGCGCTGGTCGGCGGCGCGGCCTACGAGGCCCACGGCCACCCGCTGCCCGAAGCCACGCTCAAGCTCGCCAAGGAAGCCGATGCGGTGCTGTTCGGTGCGGTCGGCGACTGGAAGTACGACAAGCTCGACCGCCCGCTGCGCCCCGAGCAGGCCATCCTGGGCCTGCGCAAGAACCTGGGTCTGTTCGCGAACTTCCGCCCGGCCATCTGCTACGAGCAGCTGGTGGGCGCCTCGAGCCTCAAGCCCGAGCTGATTGCGGGCCTGGACATCCTCATCATCCGCGAGCTCACCGGCGACATCTACTTCGGCCAGCCGCGCGGCCGCCGCACGGCCGTCGACGGGCATTTCCCGGGTGCCGACGAAGCCTTCGACACCATGCGCTACTCGCGCCCCGAGGTCGAGCGCATCGCCCGCGTCGCCTTCGAGGCCGCACGCAAGCGCAGCAAGCGCGTGACCAGCGTCGACAAGGCCAACGTGCTGGAGACCTTCCAGTTCTGGAAGGACATCGTGACCGAGGTGCACAAGGACTATCCGGACATCGAACTCGACCACATGTACGTCGACAACGCGGCCATGCAGCTCGTGAAGGCGCCCAAGAAGTTCGACGTGATCGTCACCGGCAACATGTTCGGCGACATCCTCTCGGACGAGGCCGCCATGCTCACCGGCTCCATCGGCATGCTGCCCTCGGCATCGCTCAATTCGAGCAACCAGGGCCTGTACGAGCCCAGCCACGGCAGCGCGCCCGACATTGCCGGCAAAGGGGTTGCCAATCCATTGGCTACAATACTGTCCGCTGCCATGATGCTCCGTTTTTCACTCAACCAAGCCGAAGCTGCCGACCGGATCGAGTCGGCGGTCAAGCACGTGCTCGCCTCCGGGCTGCGCACCGGTGACATCTGGTCAGAAGGCACGAAGCGCGTCGGCACCCGCGAAATGGGCGACGCGGTTGTTGCAGCAATCACCAAAAAGACGATTACCGGCTAACCGCAGCCCGCTTCGTCACGCCCCTCCCCGGCTCGACGAGTCGGGGGCAAGAAAAGACAACTTCTTTCTTTTTCAAAAGGGCAAACTGAAATGGCGAACGCATCTCAACCTCTGGTCGGCCTCGTGGGCTGGCGCGGCATGGTCGGCTCGGTCCTGATGGACCGCATGCAGGCCGAAGGCGACTTCGGGCTCATCGAGCCGGTCTTCTTCTCGACCTCCAACGCCGGCGGCAAGGCCCCGGCCATGGCCAGGAACGAGACCGCGCTCAAGGATGCGAACGACATCGAGGCGCTCAAGAAGTGCGACATCGTCATCACCTGCCAGGGCGGCGACTACACCAGCGAGGTGTTCCCCAAGCTGCGCGCTGCGGGCTGGAGCGGCCACTGGATCGACGCCGCCTCCACCCTGCGCATGCAGGATGACGCAGTCATCGTGCTCGACCCCGTCAACCTGCCGGTGATCCAGAACGCGCTCGCCAAGGGCGGCAAGAACTGGATCGGCGGCAATTGCACCGTCAGCTGCATGCTGATGGGCGTGGGCGCCCTCTACAAGGCGGGCCTGGTCGAGTGGATGACCAGCATGACCTACCAGGCGGCTTCGGGCGGCGGCGCGCAGCACATGCGCGAGCTGCTGACGCAGTTCGGCACGCTCAACGCCGAGGTGCGTGCGCTGCTGGACGACCCCAAGTCGGCCATCCTCGAGATCGACCGCAAGGTGCTGCACAGGCAGCAGAACCTGAGCGCCGCTGAAACCGCCAACTTCGGCGCACCGCTGGGCGGCTCGCTGATCCCCTGGATCGACAAGGACCTGGGCGACGGCATGTCCAAGGAAGAATGGAAGGCCGGCGCGGAAACCAACAAGATCCTCGGCCAGGGCGCGGGCTTCGGCACCGCCGCCGTGCCGGTGGACGGCTTCTGCGTGCGCATCGGCGCCATGCGCTGCCACAGCCAGGCCCTGACCTTCAAGCTCAAGAAGGACGTGCCCGTGGCCGACATCGAAGCGCTGATCGCCGCCGACAACCCCTGGGCCAGCGTGGTGCCGAACACCCGCGAAGCGACCCTGAAGGACCTGACGCCGGTGGCCGTGACGGGCACCATGAACATCCCGGTCGGCCGCATCCGCAAGCTGGCGATGGGCCCCGAGTACGTCGGCGCCTTCACCATCGGCGACCAGCTGCTGTGGGGCGCGGCCGAACCGCTGCGCCGCATGCTGCGCATCCTGCTCGAGGCTTGATGGGGGCGCGCAGGCTCTCCACAGACCCAAAGTGTTGCCGCCCGGCAACACTGAATGTGTGCGTAAGTATGCGCGCACTGGGTAGAACAGGCGCACCGCCTTGTCAGTACCCGGTGATGATGCTAACGTCCTCTTACAAATTCTGGGCCTGAGCCGCCCCTATCAGCATGACAAGACATCTGTTGCCCGCGGCCCGCCCATCGGCCGCTCGCCCCTCCCTGCCCTTGAACGGTCTTCGCYTCTCCGTTCTGGGCACGGCGGTTGCCGTGGTCCTGGGTATTGCAAGCACCGACGCCAGCGCTTTCGCGCTCGGGCAGCTGAAGGTGCAATCGGCGCTGGGCGAACCGCTTCGCGCCGAAATCGACGTGACCGAAATGGCTGCCGCCGAAGCGGAAAGCCTGAAGATCAACGTCGCCAGCGCCGATGCCTTCAAGAACGCGGGCGTGCCGTACAACGCTGCGCTCAGCGACGTCAAGGCCACGCTGCAGCGCCGCGCCGGCGGCCAGTACGTGGTACGGCTCACCGGCAGCCGTCCGCTCAACGATCCCTTCGTCGACCTGCTGCTCGAAGCCAATGGTTCCTCGGGCCGCATGGTGCGCGACTACACCGTGCTGCTCGATCCGCCGGCCACCCGCCAGGCGGCGCCGAGCGCGCCCATCGCGCCCGCCACGCCCCAGGTGAGCACGCCGCCCGCGGAGCGTCCGGCTGCCGCGGCAGC
>NZ_JBFTPJ010000685.1:0-3239 GCF_056398445.1 Variovorax sp. 01T439_2 | reverse complement strand
GCTCTTCCGCCGCGCGTGAAACCGGGGTTCCGTCGGGGGTATGCTGACGATGGAATCTTCATTCAATCACCTCGACAAACGGGAGTTCGTCATCATGCGTTTTCGCACCGCACTGATTTCCATCGCGCTGGTTGCGGCCAGTGTCTCGGCCTCGGCCCAGTCGGACCTGCTCGGCAAGCTCAAGGACCAGATGGGCTCCTCGGGCGGCGGCGCTGCCCTCGGCGAGAACCTCGGCTTCAAGATGCCCGCGATCGGCTCCAGCACCATGGGCAATGCGGCCGGCGTGCTGCAGTACTGCGTCAAGAACAACTACCTGGGCGGCGACGCGGCCTCGGTGAAGGACAAGCTGCTGGCCAGGATCACCGGCCAGAAGCAGCAGGAAACCGGCTTCGCGAGCGGCGCCAAGGGGCTGCTCAAGGGCGGCGACGGCAAGACGCTCAACTTGAAGATGCTCTCCTCGAAGGTGAAGGAAAAAGCCTGCGACTACGTGCTCAAGAACGCGAGCTCGCTGGTCTAGCCGTTCTCCCATGCGCGCGGCCCGAATGGCCGCGCAGGTTTCCCTCTGCGGTGGCGCAGGACAATCGCCAGCAAGCCACCCACCATCCATGAATCCGGCAGCCACCCCCTCCTCCGCTTCTTCCTCCCTGCGCCAGCGCATCGCGCGCTGGGTTCCCTGCCTGGCCTGGCCCCGTCCGTCCGCGGCGCTGCTGCGCAACGAGGCCATGGCGGGCATCACGGTGGCGCTGATGGTGCTTCCGCAGGGCGTGGCCTATGCCGCGCTGGCGGGCATGCCGCTGGTCACCGGCGTGTATGCGGCGCTGTTCCCGGCGCTCATCGCGGTGATCTTCAGCTCGTCGCAGCGGCTGTCGGTCGGGCCCACGGCGCTCACCAGCCTGCTGGTGGGCGCATCGCTCGCGCCGCTGGCGGTGCCCGGCAGCGCCGAATGGGTGGAAATGGCGGTGTGGCTCACGCTGATGTCGGGCGCGATCCAGATCGCGCTGGGCATCGGGCGCTTCGGCTGGCTGCTGCGGCTGGTCAACTCGCCGGTGCTGATCGGCTTCACGCAGGGCGCGGCGGTGCTGATCGCCATCTCGCAGCTGCCGGCGCTGCTCGGCTTCACGGGGCGCACCCTTCCCCAGGTGCTGCAGGGCGGGCCGCCGCCGGACCTGATCGCCATCGCCTTCGGGCTCGGCAGCATCGCCGTGCTGTGGCTCGGCAAGCGGCTCGCGCCGCGCTTCCCGACCACCATGGCGCTGGTGGCGGGCGCCGCGGCCATCAGCTGGAGCATCGACTACGCACTGCGCGGCGGGGCCGTGGTGGGCAGCCTGCCCTCGGGCCTGCCGTCCTTCTACTGGCCAGGCCTGCTGCCGCTGAGCACATTCAGCGCGCTGGTGCTGCCCGCGCTGATGATCACGCTCGTGAGCTTTCTCGAAACCGCGTCGAGCGCCAAGGTCGACAATGCCCGCGCCGGCACGCTCTGGAACGAAAACCAGGACCTGATCGGCCAGGGCCTGGCCAAGCTGGCCTCGGGCTTCACGGGCGCCTTTCCCACCAGTTCCTCGTTCTCGCGCTCGGCCATCACGCTGTATGCGGGCGCCCAGACCGGGTGGGCCACATTGTTCAGCGTGGTGGTGGTGGCCGGCGCGCTGCTGTGGCTGATGCCGCTGCTCTATCACGTGCCGCAGGCGGTGCTGGCGGCGGTGGTGATCACGGCCATCCTGGGGCTGGTCAAGCCGGCGAGCTTCGTCGCGCTCTGGCGCGTGTCGCGCATCGAGGCGGGCATTTCGTTCGGCACCTTCGTGCTGACCATTGCCACGGCGCCGAGCATCTACTGGGGCGTGCTGGGCGGCCTGCTCGCGAGCCTGGCGCATTACATGTACCGCCACCTGCATCCGCGCATCATCGAGGTGGGCCTGCATCCCGACGGCAGCCTGCGCGACCGCAAGCTATGGAAGCTGCCGCCGCTGGCACCACAGCTCTATGCGCTGCGCATGGATGCCGAGCTCGACTTCGCCTCGGCCTCCACGCTCGAACGCGCGCTCACGACCGCGCTGGCCGAGCGCCCCGAACTCACCGACGTGTGCCTTTTTGCGCAGCCCATCAACCGCATCGACATCACGGGCGCCGAAGTGTTCGGCTCGATCCGCCGGATGATGGAAGCCAAGGGCGTACGCCTGCACCTGAGCGGCCTGAAGCTGCCGGCCATGCAGGTGCTGGAGCGCGCTGGCCTGCTCGCGCCGGGGCCGATGCTGTTCAGCTACCGCACCGACGGCGAGGCGCTGGCGGCGCTGACGCAGCAGCAGGCCGAAGTTCCGCCGCTGCCGGTGCCGGAGGGCGACGACGGCGGCTGAACACGTCAGCGCGCCGTGACGAAAGGCTCCACCGAGGCCGACTTGATCTCGTAGCCGCTCACGCCCATGTCCACGGAGGAATAGCGCGCCGCCTTCAGCAGGCCGCTCACGTGCACCGTGTCCATCGCATGCAGGCCCTTCACGGTATCGGCCGCGACCACGTGCACGATCTGGTTGGCGGGCGGCGGCGGGGTGTGGATGCAGGCGCCGAAGTAAGGCACCAGCAGGAACTCGCGGATGCCGCCCTGCGTGTTGTCCAGCGGAACGACAAAACCCGACAGGCGCGCCGCCGTGCCGTCGAGCGCCACGTTGACCGGCGCGTTGTCCCAGACGGCGCGCATCTCGTCCAGCATCTGGATCGCGCGCGGGTCGTTGTCGCGCAGCGACTCCAGGCTCAGGTTGCGGTAGCGCTTGGTCGGGTCCCAATCCTTGGGAACGAGCGCTTCCCACTTGAGTTCCTGCACGGCACCCGCCGGCGCTGCGCCGCTGCCCGCGGCCGGCCCGCAGCCCGCCAGGGCAGCGGCCCCCAGCGCCAGCAGGAAGGCCGGCAAAGCGCGGCGGAAGAAGGCTCTCATGCTGTCCATTGTGCTTGCGGCCGGTGTCCGCCGCCTTAGCGGGGCCTTAAGCGCCGGCCAGCCAGCCGGTCAGTCCCGCACCGGCCCGCGCAGGTTCTTGATCTGCGAGCGCTGGCTCTTGCCTTCGAGCCGGCGCTGCTTCGAACCGTAGGTGGGCTTGGTGGCGCGCCGCACGCGCGGCGGCGTGGCCACGCTGTCGACCACCTCCTGCAGCCGCGCGAGCGCATCGGCGCGGTTCATTTCCTGCGTGCGGTGCTGCTGCGCCTTCAGCACGAAGACGCCCTCCTGCGTGATGCGGCTGTCGCGCAGCGAC
>NZ_JBFTPJ010000684.1:1768-5008 GCF_056398445.1 Variovorax sp. 01T439_2 | reverse complement strand
GGCCGCGAGCGGCATGCACGGCGCGGCGGCGGCGCAGCCGTGGTTCGTCGAGGCGCACCAGTTCCGCATCGACACCGCGGGCGGCATCGGCCGGCCCACGCCCGAAGGCGCGCACCGCGACGGCGTCGACCTGGTGGCGGTGGCGCTGGTCGGGCGCAGCGGCATCAAGGGCGGCGAGACGCGCGTGTTCGAAGCCAGCGGCCGCCGCGGCGAGCGCTTCACGATGACCGAGCCCTGGACGCTGCTCCTGCTCGACGACGCGCGCGTGATCCACGAGTCCACGCCGATCCAGCCGCTCGAGGAGGGCGGCGCCGGCTGGCGCGACACACTCGTCGTCACCTGCCGCGCCGGGGCTTTCCAGGGGGATTGATCCCGCTGGCTTGAGTCCTACAGCCACTGCCCGGCGCAGAGGTTAAATTCGGGGCCCGGCTCGGTTGCGAGCCGCGCCTGTTCGCGAACGAAAAAGTGAGGTCCGCCATGTTCAATCACATCCTGGTTCCGATCGACGGCTCCGAAACTTCCATGCTCGCGGTCAGCAAGGCCAGCGGCCTGGCGCTGGCGTTCGGAAGCCGCATCACGTTGATTCACGTGATCGACAACTACCCCTTCATCGGCGTGGGTGCGGACTATGCGCTGGGCCAGAACGAGTACCTGGCCGCGGCCACCGCGAGCGCGAATGCGGCGCTCGCACGCGGCGTGGCGGCGCTCGCCGCCGAGGGCCTGCACAGCGACCAGCGCGTGATCGACGGCCACGTGGTGCACGAAGGCATCGTCGACACCGCCATCGCCATTGCGGCCGACCTGATCGTGATGGGCTCGCACGGGCGCAGCGGCATCGAGAAGCTGCTGCTGGGCAGCGTCACGCAGCGCGTGCTGCAGGACGCGCCCATGCCGGTGCTCGTGGTCAAGGGCGGGCTGTAAGGCGAGAGAAATCGAAGCCGGACGGGCTCTGCAGGCAAAGGCTCTGCTGCGTGACCGGGTGCACGAAGCCCAGTTCGCTGGCATGCAGCAGCAGGCGCGGCGCACGTGCCTGGACATCGGCGCTGCCGTAGAGCGCGTCTCCCAGAATCGGATGGCCGATCGACAGCAGGTGCACGCGCAACTGATGCGAGCGCCCCGTGAGCGGCTCCAGCAGCAGGTGCGAGGCCTGTGTATTCCCATCCGGCGCTGAAGACGAAGAAGACAGCGCACGCCAGCGCGTGAGGCTCGGCTTGCCGGCCGGGTCCACCTTCTGCAGCGGGCGGTTGGGCCAGTCGGCCATGAGCGGCGCATCGATGACCGACCATTCGTCCTGCACCGGCATCGCACCGTCCACGATGGCCTCGTAGCGCTTGTGCACGCGGCGCTCGGCAAAGGCGTCGCCGAGCGCACGCTGCATGGCGGCGCCGCGCGCCATCAGCACCAGCCCGCTGGTCGCCATGTCGAGCCGGTGCACGATGAGCGCATCGGGCCAGCGCCGCATGGCGCGCGCGCTCAGGCAGTCCTGCTTGTCTTCGCCGCGCCCGGGCACGCAGAGCAGGCCGGCGGGCTTGTTCAGCACCAGCAGGTGGGCGTCTTCGTGGATGAGGTCGATGTCCGGCATGGGTAGCCCGGAGTGTAGAGAGCAGAGCCCGCGCTCGCTGCTGCACCTTCGCGCCGCGCTCATGCGAAGCTCATGAAGCCTCGGCTATCCTCGAACAGATGTCCGGCCCTGCCTCTTCTCCCGCCTCTCCTCCCGCCTCCGCTCCCGTTTCCCCGGGCTTTACCGAACTCCGGCGCGAGCGAGCGTTCATGCAGATGTGGGTGGCGCGGCTCTTCGGCACCGCGGCCTCGCAGATGCTGCTGGTGGCCATCGGCTGGCACATGTACGAGCTCACCAGCAGCGCCTGGGATCTCGGACTCGTGGGCCTGTACCAGTTCGTGCCCGCCTTGCTGCTCGCGCTGCTGGCCGGCCATGTGGTCGACCGCCACCACCGCGGCCGCATCGTGGCGGCCTGCTTTGCGGTGCAGGGGCTGGTGGCGCTGGTGCTGCTGCTCGCGGTGGTGCAGCGCTTCGACACGCGCGGCCTGCTGCTGGGCCTGTCGCTGGTGCTGGGCGCGGTGCGGGCCTTCCAGATGCCGGCGCAGCAGGCGCTCACGCCGCTGCTGGTGCCGCCCGCGATGCTGCCGCGCGCCATGGCTTTCAGCTCGGCCGGCATGCAGGGCGCGATCATCGGCGGGCCGGCGCTCGGCGGCCTGCTGTTCGTGGCCGGCATGGCGGTGGTGTACGGCGCCAGCGTGCTGTGCTTCGCGGTGGCCTGCGCGCTGGTGCTGCGGCTGCGCTATGCCTACACGCCGGCCGCGCGCGAGCCGGTCACGCTGGCCACGGTGTTCGCGGGCGTCGATTTCATCTGGAAGCGCAAGCCGGTGCTCGGCGCCGTCTCGCTCGACCTCTTCGCGGTGCTGCTGGGCGGCGCGGTGGCGCTGCTGCCGATCTACGCCAAGGACATCCTGCACACGGGGCCCTGGGGGCTCGGCCTGCTGCGCGGTGCGCCCGCGGTGGGCGCGCTGGCGATGTCGATCGCCCTCACGCGCCGGCCCATCGAGCGCAACATCGGCCGCACGCTGCTGATGGCCGTCGGGCTCTTCGGGCTGTGCATGGTGGTGTTCGGCATTTCGCGCAGCTTCATCGTCTCGCTGATTGCGCTGGCCGTGTCCGGCGGGGCCGACATGGTCAACGTGGTGATCCGCCAGACCCTGGTCCAGCTCGAAACGCCTGACGCCATGCGCGGCCGGGTGAGCGCGGTCAACTCGATCTTCATCGGCGCCAGCAACCAGCTGGGCGAGTTCGAATCGGGCGCCACGGCGGCGCTGCTCGGGCCGGTGGGCTCGGTGGTGGTGGGCGGCGTGGGAACCATGATGGTGGCGCTGGGCTGGTTCAAGCTGTTCCCGTCGCTGGCGCAGCGCGACCGGCTGGTGGTCGCGATGCCCGCGGCGGCCAAGTAGGGCGCCGCGCTGCGGCCGTCAGAACACCGAAAACGCCTGGGGCGCATCGATCGTGAGGTCGCTCTGTGCCTCGGCCACGCAGGGCAGGATCCAGCCCTCGGCCTTTTCCTCGGCGCTCAGGCCGGGCCATTCGATGACGTGGCGGATCGAGCCCGCCACCAGCTGGCAGATGCAGGTGCGGCAGGTGCCGTTGCGGCAGGAGCTCGGCATTTCGATGCCGGCCGCCTCGGCCGATTTCAAGAGCGTGGTGCCGGCCTCGGCGTCGAAGCCGAGGCC
>NZ_JBFTPJ010000684.1:0-1762 GCF_056398445.1 Variovorax sp. 01T439_2 | reverse complement strand
CCCGACGGTTCGAGCCGGACCCTCATCGCTGCGGGGGCTGTTGTTGCTGCTGCTGCTGCTCGCGGCGCTGTTCGCGCAGCATGAAGAGATAGAGGCTTTCGACCTTCTCGCGCGCCCAGGGCGTCTTGCGCAGGAACTTGAGGCTGGAGCCCACGCTCGGGTCGATGGCGAAGCAGCGGATCGGAACGAGTTCGCCGAGCTGCTCCCAGCCGTAGTGGTCGGCCAGCGCCGTGACGATGGCCTCCAGCGTGAGCCCGTGCAGCGGGTTGCGGGGCTGGGCCGGCTTGGCGGGCGCCGGGGCCGGCCCGGCGGGGGCCTCGTCGGTCACTTGTTCTTGAGCTTGCCGCGCGGGATCACCGCCGTGGTGATCGTGCGGACGGGTTCGATGCCGCCGGTGCCCACCGGCTTGGGCGGCGAAGTGTCCTTCTTCGGTTTCTTGGCTTCCTTGTTTGCGCGCTGTTGACCCTTGGCCATATCGACTCCTTTTGATGCTGCGTATGCGGCGTAGTAGCGGGCAGTTTAGCGGTGCGGCGACAATACGCAGTTCCTTTTGATTTCCCCGCATTCATGTCAGATTACGAAGTTCGCCCCGCCACCATGCGCGACGCCAAGGCCGTCGCCGAAGTCCATGCCCTGGCCGCCAAGGCTGCCTACGAAGGCATCCTGCCCGAAGAAGAGCTGCGCGTGCTGGCGCCCGCCTCCCGCGAAGCCAAATGGCGCGAGGCCATCGAGTTCAGCGAGCCGCAGGTGCAGGTCGCGGTGCAGGACGGCGAAATCGTCGGCTTTGTCGGCTTCGACCGCTCGCGCGATCCCAAGACGCCGTCCACCACGGGCGAGATCTGGGCTCTCTACGTCAAGCCCGAGCATTGGGGCAAGGGCATCGGCGTCGCCCTCTGGGACGCCGCGCGCGAAGGCCTCGAGGAAGAGGGCTGCACCACGGTCACGGCCTGGGTGCCCATTCGCAACGACCGCGCCATGCGCTTCTTCGAGCTCGCCGGCTTCAAGCGCGAAATGAAGACTGCCAAGACCACCGCGCTGGGCACCGTGCGGGTCGAGGAAATCCGGCTCAAGCGCAGCGTTGCCTGACGCCTGAGCCTGGCGGCCGGCCGCGTACGGGTATTGCCGGCGCGCGCCGCGGTTGCGGCTAAGCTCGCCGCTTCTTTTTTTCCACACCGACCCTTGCCATGGCCACCAGCCTGCTTCTGCTGCTCGACGACATCGCGACCGTCCTGGACGACGTCTCGGTCCTCACCAAGGTGGCCGCCAAGAAGACGGCCGGCGTGCTCGGCGACGACCTTGCGCTCAACGCGCAGCAGGTCTCGGGCGTCAAGGCCGACCGAGAGCTGCCGGTGGTCTGGGCGGTGTGCAAGGGCTCGTTCGTCAACAAGCTCATCCTGGTGCCCGCGGCGCTGGCCATCGGCACCTGGCTGCCCTGGCTGGTCACGCCGCTCTTGATGGTGGGCGGCGCCTTCCTTTGCTTCGAGGGCTTCGAGAAGCTCGCCCACAAGTTCCTGCACAAGCAGGAGCATGAGGCCGACACCGCGCGCCACGAGCGCGCCGTGGCCGACGAGGCCGTCGACGTGGTGGCGGCCGAGAAGGACAAGATCAAGGGCGCGGTGCGCACCGACTTCATTCTCTCGGCCGAGATCATCGCCATCACGCTGGGCACCGTGCAGGGCCAGTCCTTTGTCACGCAACTCACCGTGCTGGCGGGCATTGCGCTGGTCATGACCATCGGCGTGTATGGCCTGGTGGCCGGCAT
>NZ_JBFTPJ010000683.1:0-3243 GCF_056398445.1 Variovorax sp. 01T439_2 | reverse complement strand
GCCGCGTGCTGGTAGAGCGGGTTGTTGCGCTGGGTGGCGAGCTCGCGCCGCGCGTCGTCGAGGTCGCGCTGCAGCAGCGCGAACTTGCTGATGAGCGGCTGCAGCGTGGTCTCGGGCTGGTCGAACAGCACGATGCCGATRGCGCCGATGACTTCGCCCGCCTGCCCCGCGCGCCCATCGCTCTCGGCGCGCAGCGGAATGCGGCTGACCACGAAGGTGCCCGCCTTGTTGTCGAGCAGGTCGACCAGGATCGGCTCGCCGGTCTCGAGCACGCGCCGCATCTGCGTGTTGGGAATGACGTCCTCGACCATGTGGCCCAGGAACTGGTCGATCGACGAAAAACCCAGCGCCGGCAGGAAGCGGCGATAGCCTTCGYTGACCCACACGATGCGCCCGCTGCGGTCCACCAGGAACATGCCCTGGCTGATGCTCGAGAACAGATGGAACATCGAGCGCGCGGCCAGCGCAAGAATGCTTTCGGCATCCAGAGGCAGGGCGGGCGACGCGGCGGCGGGCGGAACGGCGGACATGGGCGGATCGTAGCGCGCCTCATTCGGCCGCTCGCCGGGGCCGCTTGCGGCGGCATCGATGCGGCCGGCGGAAATGCGTCAAAAGCACATTCGCCGCCCATGCGAAGAAAGCCCTCATCCCGCCATAAGTAAATCAAACGTTTGATTTGCTGCATGGTCTAATCGCCGGCATGAGCGCCTCCGCCCTGCAAGCACTTTCCGCCCGCGCACCGCGCAGCGACGGCGTCGAAGCACGCCAGCGCCTGCTCTACGCCGCCCTCGCGCTGTTCGCCGCCAACGGCTTCGCCAAGACCTCGACCCGCGAGATCGCGCGCGCCGCGGGCGTGAACATCTCGGCCATCAGCTACTACTTCGGCGACAAGGCCGGGCTGTATGCCGCCACCTTCGGCGAGCCGATGGGCGGCAATGCGGGCGATTTCATCTCGCTCTATGCCGCGCCCGAGCTGCCGCTGGAAGAGGCGCTGCAGATCTTCTTCACGCGCATGATCGAGCCGCTCAAGCAGGGAGAGATCGTGCGCCAGTGCATCCAGCTGCACCTGCGCGAAATGCTCGAGCCGACCAGCCAGTGGGCCGAGGAGATGGAGCGCGACATCAAGGGTCCGCACAATGCCATTGCGCGCATCCTGTGCCGGCGCCTGGGCCTCGCGCGGCCCGACGACGACGTGCACCGCCTGAGCTTTGCCATCACGGGCCTGGCGATGCAGCTTTTCGTGAGCCAGGACCTCGTCGAGGCGATACGCCCCTCGCTGCTGAACACGCCGCGCAGCGTGGACACCTGGGCGCAGCGCCTCACGGGCTATGCCGTTGCACTGGTCGAGGCCGAAGCCCTGCGCCGCCAAACCGCCGCCAAGCCCGCGGCCGCGCCCGCCCGTTCCGGGAGAAAGAAGACATGAGACGACTCCGATCGATTGCCGCCCTTGGCCTGGCGCTGGGCCTGGGTCTCGGCCTTGCGGGCTGCGGCCTGACGCGTCCGCCGGCTGCGGTCGAGGCGCCCTTCCCGGCCCAATGGCATGCACCGCTGCCGCACGGCGGTTCGCTGGCCTCGTTGGCCGACTGGTGGCGCCAGCTGGACGATCCGCTGCTGGTCGAGCTGATTGCCGCGGCCGAGGCCGCAAGCCCCAACCTCGCCAGCGCCGCGGCGCGCGTGGCCGAGGCGCGCTCCACGCGCGTGCAGGCCGGCGCGGCGCTGCTGCCCAACCTGGACGCTACGGCATCAGCCAGCCGCGGCGTCTCGGGCTCCTCCTTCGGCTCGGGGGGCGCGGCTTCCTCGTCCAGCAGCAGCACGGCTGCCATCGCGCCACTCACCACGCTGCAGGCCGGCCTGCAGTCCAAATGGGAAATCGACCTGTTCGGCCGCCTGCGTGCCGACCGCGATTCGGCCGAGCAGAAGCTGAGCAGCGCCACCGCCAAGTGGCACGAGGCCCGCGTGGCCGTCGCGGCCGAAACGGCCAACGCCTACTTCGCCGAACGCGCCTGCCAGCAGCAGCTGCGCGTGTCCGAGTCCGACGCCAAGTCGCGCGGCGAAACCGCACGCCTCACCGACCTGTCGGCGCGCGCCGGCTTCACCGCGCCGGCCGATGCCGCGCTCGCACGCGCCAGCGCCTCGGACGCCTCGGGCCGCCTGACCCAGCAGCGCGCGGTGTGCGCGGTGCAGCGCAAGGCGCTGGTGGCGCTCAGCGGCATCGACGAACCCACGCTTGAACGCAAGCTCGCCGCCTCGCCCGCGCAGCGCACGCTGCCCGCGGTTGGCAGCATCGCCAGCGTGCCGGCCGAGGCGATCTCGCAGCGGCCCGACGTGTACGCAGCCGAACTCGGCGTGGCGTCGGCCAGCGCCGACGTGGGCTCCGCCGAGGCCGAGCGCTATCCCAGGCTCAGCATCTCGGGCTCGATCGGCCGCATGCAGATCCGCACCAGCGGCTTCCGCGAGTCGCTCGACACCTGGACCATCGGACCGGTCTCACTCACCGTGCCGCTGCTCGACGGCGGTGCCCGTGCGGCCAACAGCGACGCGGCCAAGGCACGCTACACCGAGGCCGTGTCGCTCTACCGCGCGAACGTGCGGCAGGCGGTGCGCGAGGTGGAGGAAGCGCTGGTCAACCTCGAGGCCACCGATGCGCGCGCAGCCGATGCCGATGCTGCGGTGAAGAACTACCAGGCCTCGTTCGACGCCACCCAGGCGCGCTACCAGAGCGGCCTGGCCAGCCTGTTCGAGCTCGAGGATTCACGCCGCACGCTCTTTGCCGCGCAGACCGCGCGCGTCTCGCTGCAGCGCGAGCGCACCGAAGCCTGGGTGGCGCTGTACCGCTCCATGGGCGGCGGCTGGACCCGCCCCGAATCGCCCTCAATGACTTCCAACCCGGCCGCCAAGGTCGCGACGTCGCCATGAAAAGAATCAAACGCTCCACCCTTGCCATCGCGCTGCTGGCGCTGGTCGTCATCGTCGCCGCGGCCGTGTGGCTGACCCGCAAGCCCGCGAACGAAGCCGGCACGCCGGCCGCCGCCAAGGGCAAGGCCGCCACGCCCGCCTCCCGGCCGACGCTGACCGTGATCGTGGCCAAACCCGAAGCCACCGAGCTGACGCTCACGCTCGCGGCCAACGGCAACGTGGCGGCCTGGCAGGAGGCCAGCGTGGGCTCCGAGTCCAGCGGCCTCCGGCTTGCCGAGGTGCGCGTGAACGTGGGCGACGTGGTGAAGAAGGGCCAGCTGCTGGCCG
>NZ_JBFTPJ010000682.1:0-3251 GCF_056398445.1 Variovorax sp. 01T439_2 | reverse complement strand
GTCTCTACATGCCCAATCGAGCAATTGCATCCCCGTTACCTACCGCCCGGCCTTTGCGGCTGCCAGCTTCGGTAACACGTGCCCGGTCACGGCAGCCAACGCCCGTCGTGCGCAGTCTGTCCGCGGCGCGTATCGGCGCGCAGGTGAGGGCGCTGCGCATGGCGGCCGAGGTGTCYGGCGGCGAACTGGCCAAGACCTCRGGGATTTCTGCCTCGATGCTTTCTCGGATCGAGCGCGGGCTGGTCTCGCCTTCGGTGGAGACCCTGGAGCGCCTCGCGCAGGGCCTGCATGTGCCGACCTCACGCTTCTTCAGTGATCAGGCACGGCGCACTGACTTTTGCCATGTGCGTGCAGGACATGGTGTCTTGGTYGATCGCATCGGCGCSGTGGCGGACTACCGCTACGAGCTGCTGGGCCACCTGCTGTCGGGCAACCTGTTCGTCGARCCCTAYCTGGTCACATTGCTGCCCGGYGCCGATCCCTATGTGACCTTCCAGCAYCCMGGYCTCAAGTTCCTGTAYTTCCTKTCCGGGGAGGTCAGCTACCGCTACGGCGGCAAGTCGGTGGCGGTAGGGGCGGGGGACTCGCTGCTGTTCGATGCGACCGCACTGCACGGGATTGAGACGATCCAAGTGCAGCCGGTGTCCTACTTGTCGGTGGTGTTCACGCTGCGCGAGTGAAAGGGGAGAGCGGCGCCAATATTCTCGGAAGAGATACCTGGCGAGTTCTCGCCCCTGGGGTGCTGCCAGAACTCTGCGGCCGTGTGTGGCGGTGCGATTGTGCTCGGGCAGACCGCAGTTTGGTCGGTTGATTGCTCGCCCACGCGCCACGCGTGAAAGATGCGTTGTCGCTTCAAGCCCAACACGGCGACGATCGGTAGCTTGACCGCAATTTGATTCGACTCACGCCGTGCGCACCCGCGACTCGAACGCACCGGCATGCGCCCCGCGCCACCGAAAACAAGCCTCGCGAACGTCGTCGGCCAGCGCTGACAGAGCTTCGGAAGGAGTGCCACTTTTCCAGTGCTGAATCACAAACCGCGCCGCCGGCAGCACCGGCAAAAAGCTTCCCGGCGGAATGGAGCGCAGGCCAGACGGCATGCCCGAAGGCGTCAGCACGGTGATGGCCAAACCGGCGGCTGCAGCCGCCACCAATGCGCCAGAACTCTGCGCAGTAAGGACGATCTGCCAGTGGGTCGTGCCATGCCCGGCCAGCGAGGCGAGCGCGGCTTCGCGGAACGGGCAGGGCTCCGACAGGAACGCGAGCGGCACGGGCGCCTCGGGGTCGAGCAGCGCCTTTGCCGAAAAGGCCCAGACCAGCGGCTCCATCCAGAGCGTTTCGGTGTCGCTGCCGGCGTCGCAGACCGTGCCGACCATCAGGTCGAGCGAGTGCTGCCGCACCTGTTTGGCCAGCATCGTGCTGATGCCGCAGCTGATTTCCACATGCACGTCGGGCCTGCGCTCGCGAAAGCCCGCGAGCGCGCCGAACAGCCATTCGCTGGGAAAGCCCTCCGAGCATCCGAGGCGCAGCGTGGCCGGCGCATGGCGCGGCGCCGCAAGCCGCGAGACCGCCTGCTGCTGCAGCTTGAGGATGCTCCTCGCATAGCTCAGCAGCACGCTGCCCTGGGCCGTGAGCTGCAGCGAGCGGGTGGTGCGATCGAAGACGCGGCAGCCCAGCTGCTCTTCGAGCCGCCGGATCTGCGCACTCACGGCCGATTGCGTCAGGTGCATGGCGTCGGCCGCGCGCGTCACGCTGCCGTGGTCGGCCACCGAGACGAAGGCGCGCAGCTGTTGGGAGTCGAGCATGGGTTTCAGTGAAATTCGTTCTGAATGGATGCAAATTATGTTGCTTGTGTGCAGGGTCCGTGCTGCCTAGCCTCGGCGTTCCGAACCACTCACCCCTGCACGCCATGAAAGAACTGCTCTACATCGAGACCTCGCCCAGGAAGACGCGCTCCGCCAGCATCGAGGTGGCCGGCGCCTTCATCAATGAAGTGACGCGCATCCACCCGGCCTGCCATGTCACCACGCTGAACCCCTGGACCATGCAGCTGCCGGAGCTGTCGCAGGACATGCTCGATGCCAAGTACGCCGGCATCAACGGCGTGCCGCTGAGCGACGCCCAGCAAGTGGCCTGGGACGAGGTCCGGCGCATTGCCGTGCCTTTCCACGCCGCGGACCACATCGTGCTGGCGATGCCGCTGTGGAACTTTGGCATTCCCTACAAGCTGAAGCACCTGATCGACGTGGTGTCGCACAAGGACGTGCTGTTCCGCTTCGACGCCTCGGGCCTGTCGGGCATGCTGCAGACCCGGCGCGCGACGGTGGTGTGCGCAAGGGGCCTGGACTACCCCCTGGGCAAGGACGGCTCCGCGCATGCGCTCGACTTCCAGCTGCCCTACATCGAGACCTGGCTGCGCTTCATCGGCGTGCGCGAGGTGCGCTCCGTGGTGGTCGAGAAAACGCTGATGGGGCCGGAGGTCGATGCCGGCGCCAGGGCCGAGGCCAGGCGCCGCGCGGTGGAGCTTGCCGAGGGGCTCTGAGGGCAAGGGCGCGGCGGTTGCAGGGGCATGCGGAGCCTGACACCATGGCTCCATGACCACCTATCAACTCCACTACTGGCCCACCATCCAGGGCCGCGGGGAATTCGTGCGGCTCGCGCTCGAGGCGGCCGGTGCGGACTATGTCGACGTGGCGCGGCTGCCCGAATCGAAGGGCGGCGGCGGGTCCGCACTGGGCGACCGGCTCGACGACCCCGACATCGTCCGCCCTTCGTTCGCGCCGCCGTTCCTGATCGACGGCGACATCGTCGTGGGGCAGACCGCGGCCATCCTGCTGTACCTGGGGCCGCGGCTGGGCCTTTCGGGCGTCGGCGAATCCGACGGCCTCTGGACGCACCAGCTGCAGCTCACCATCGCCGACGTGGTGGCCGAGGCGCACGACACGCACCACCCGATCTCCACCGGCGCCTACTACGAAGACCAGCGCGATGCGGCGGTGCAGCGCGCGCGGGCCTTCCGCGAAGAGCGGATACCCAAGTACCTGAACTGGTTCGAGCGCGTGCTGCAGCGCAACCCCGCGGGGCCGTCGCACCTCGTGGGCGATGTGCTGACCTATGCCGACCTGTCGCTGTTCCAGCTGGTGGACGGCCTGCGCTACGCCTTCCCGAAAGCCGCGGCCCGGGCGCTGGCCGCCACGCCGGCGGTCGAGAAGCTGCACGACAACGTCCGGCGCCGCCAGCGCGTGCACGAC
>NZ_JBFTPJ010000681.1:0-3260 GCF_056398445.1 Variovorax sp. 01T439_2 | reverse complement strand
GCCGCACCACCACCGGATCGTCGCCCGTGCCCATGGGCGTGAGGTCCACCACGGTGGTGGGTTGCGAAGGGCAGGCGCCGGCGTCGATGACGGCGCCGATCTGCTTTTCGAAGCGCTCGCGGATGGTCTGCGCGTCGTTCAGCGCCTCGGTCTCGCCGGGCGCGATCAGCGTGGTGGCCAGAAGCGGCGCGCCGTGCAGCATCAGCAGCTCGAGCAGCACCTTGTGGTCGGGCACGCGCAGGCCGATGGTCTTGCGCTGCGGATGGCTCACGCGCCGCGGCACTTCCTTGGTGGCCTCGAGCAGGAAGGTGTAGGGCCCGGGCGTCGCGGCCTTCAGCAGCCGGTACTGCTTGTTGTCGACTCGCGCGTAGTTGGCCAGTTCGCTCAGGTCGCGGCACAGCAGCGTGAGGTGGTGCTTCTCGTCGACCTGGCGGATGCGGCGCAATTGGTCGACCGCGTCCTTGTCGTCGAGGTGGCAGGCCAGCGCGTAGCTCGAATCGGTGGGCACGGCCACGATCTCGCCGCGCTGCAAGAGCGCGGCGGCCTGCTTGAGCAGCCGCTGCTGCGGGTTCTCGGGGTGGACTTCGAAATACTGGGCCATACAAAAGACTCCTGATCAGGATTCGGCCGGCTCGATCGGCACGCGGCGCTCGCGCACCGTGAGCCAGGCGCCGGCCGCGCCGCACACCGCGATCATCGACATGCCGATGAGCGAGAAGCGGTCGGGCACGTGGGAAAAGACCAGCCAGCCACCGAACATGGCAAACGCGATCTGCGCATAGAGGTAGGGCGTGAGCGTGGATGCCGGTGYGCGCTGGTAGGCCAGGATGAGGATGAAGTGTCCCACCGTGCCCATGAACCCCATGAGGCACAGCAAGGCCCACCAGTGCCACGAGGGCAGGGCGGTCCACACGAAGGGCAGCGCCAGCGAGGCGATCAGCGCGCCCACCCAGCCGGTATAGAAATGCATCGTGAGCGGATTCTCGGTCTGCGCCAGCTTGCTCGTGAGCACCTGGAACCAGGCGTTGGTCAGCACCAGCCCAATGGGCAGCAGCACGGCCCAGCTGAACGCATCGCCGCCCGGGCGCAGGATGACCAGCGTGCCGGCGAAGCCGCCGGCCACCAGCACCCAGCGCAGCGCAGAGACCTGCTCCTTGAGCGTGGTGGCCGCAAGCAGGGTGATGACGAGCGGCGCAATGAGCACGATGGACGTGAACTCGGCCAGCGGCATGTAGCGCAGGCTCAGGAAGGCCAGCGTGCTCGACACCAGCAGCAGCGCGCCGCGCAGCAGCTGGTAGCGCGGATGCTGCGTGCGCAGCAGGGCGGTGCCGTGCCGCGGCAGCAGCACCGCGGTGGTGGCCACGGCCTGGAAGGCATAGCGGAACCACACGCCCATCAGAATGGGCACGGCGGCGGTGGAGGTCTTGGTGGCGGTGTCGAGCGTGGCAAAGCAGGCCACTGCCACCAGCACCATGCCGATGCCCGCGAGGATGCGTTCGGATTCGAGGTCGCGCGTCTGGCGGGCCGCGGCGCGGGCGTTCGCCAGTGCCGCCGTTGCCGCGCTGTCGCTGCCGGACCCGGGGCTCTGGCTCACTGCTGGATGCGGTGGCTGAGCAGTTCCCACACCGGCGTGAGCGCACCGGGCAACGGTGGCAGCTTGCCGAGATCGCAATGGCTTTCGTCGGGGCTGTGGAAATCGCTGCCGCGCGAGGCGGCGAAATCGAACTCGAGCGCCTTGTCGGCGTACTCGACGTATTCGGCGGTCGTGTGGCTGCCGGTGACGACCTCGATCGCCTGCCCGCCATGCGCCTTGAATTCGAGGAACAGCGCGTATTCCTCGTTGGCGGTGAACTTGTAGCGCCCCGGATGCGCGATGACGGCCATGCCCTTGGCGGCCGTGATCCAGTGCACCGCATCCTYGAGCGAGGCCCAGCGGTGCGGCACGTAGCCGGGCTTGCCTTCGGTCAGGTACTTGCGGAACACCTCGGGCGTGTCGCGGCAGTGGCCCTGCTCGACCAGGAAGCGCGCGAAGTGGGTGCGCGAGATCAGCTCAGGATTGCCGACGAACTTGAGCGCGCCTTCGTAGGCGCCGTGGATGCCGACCTTGGCCAGCCCCTCGGACATTTCCTGCGCGCGCTTGCCGCGGCCGCCGCGCGTGTCGTAGAGGCCCTGCGTCATGGCGGCGTCGTCGGGGTCGAAGCCCAGGCCGACGATGTGCACGGTCTCGTTGGCGAAGGTCACCGAGATTTCGGTGCCCGTGAGATAGCGGATGCCGTTGGCGCGCGCCGCGGCGGCCGCGCGGTGCTGGCCGCCGACTTCGTCATGGTCGGTGAGCGCCCAGAGCTCGACCCCGTTGGCGGCGGCGCGCGCGGCCAATTCTTCGGGCGTCAATGTGCCGTCGGAAACCACGGAATGGCAGTGCAGATCGGCATTGAGAATGGAGGACACATTTGCATTCTATTGGGTCTGGAACATCGATGCGGGCGCATGGATGCTATTGGGGTTGCTATTAAATAAATAGCATTACTGCGGCGGCCGGCGCGGCTCAGCGCTTCTTGCGAAAAGCCGCCCATGCAGCCACCGCGGTGAAGCTCGCGACGATCGCCACCACGATCCAGAACCCGTGCTTGTGCTCGGCCAGCGGAATGCCGCCCACGTTCATGCCGAACAGGCCCGCCAGGATATTGATCGGCAGCGCGAGCACGGTCACCACCGTCAGCACGAACAGGCTGCGGTTGTTGTCCTCGTTCACATTGGCGGCAATTTCCTCCTGCAGCAGCTTGATGCGCTCCTGCAGCGCCTGCATGTCGCGCAGCACCACCGAGAACTCCTCGGTCGAGCCGCGCAGCTCCTGCGCGTCGGGCTCCGCCATCCAGGCCGGCGGGCCCTGCAGCAGGCGGAAGAGGGCGGCGGGCTCGGGCGCCAGCAGGCGCTGCAGCCGCACCAGCAGCCGGCGCAGCACGCCGAGCCGTGCGCGCTTGTGGTCGAGCCGGCCGGCCAGCAATTCGTCTTCGATGCGGTCGATGCGCGAAGTGACGCCGCGCACGATCTTCACCAGCACGTCGGCCTGCGCGCGCAGCAGGTGCTCCAGCAGCTCGGTGCTCGAACGCGGCGCGTCGCCGGCCTTGACCGCCGTGCGCAGCGCGTCGACCGAGCGCAGCGGCTTGGTGCGCGCCGTGACCACCAGCCGCGGCCCCACGCTGATCCAGAGCGTGGAGATGTCCGAGGGCTCGAAGCTGAACTCGAAGTGCACGTCGTTG
>NZ_JBFTPJ010000680.1:0-3261 GCF_056398445.1 Variovorax sp. 01T439_2 | reverse complement strand
CGTCGGGGATGGCCGCACAGTCGTCGCCGATGGGCACGGCCTGCGCGAGCGCGGCATGGCCGCCGGGCAGCGACCGGCCGAGCGCCGACACCACGTCGCTGATGTCGCGCTTGTGGGCGAAGCCGCGCGTGGCGCGCAGTGCTTCGGCGATGGCGTGGACATCGGTCATGACAGCCCCTTCGCGCGCGTGACGAAGCCGCTCACCGGGTCGTGGCAGGGCGGGTAGAAGGCGAGCCCGGCCTGCATGCGCGCATGCGGACGGCCGTGGATGGCGCTCTCCTCGAGAAGCTGCCAGCCGAGCTTCTGGAACAGCGGCACGTTCTGCATCTGCACCTGCGCGAAGAACGCGTCGCAGCCCAGCGCGTTGGCGCGCGACACCGCGAGCCGTATCAGCGTGGCGCCCAGGTGGCCCTGGCTGCGGAACGCGGGATGCACCGCGAGGCGCGAGCCCCACCATTCGCCCGGCGCCTCGCCGCGGTGGATGCGCACCGTGCCCACCACCTGCTCGGGCATGCCGCCGTTGCACGACATGGCGACCAGCAGCCGCGCATGGCCGTCGGTGGCGTCGCGGTCGTCGCGCGCGAAGATGCCCTGCTCGATGCAGAACACCGCGCGGCGCAGCGCCATGGCTTCGTCGCGCTCCCACTGCTGCGCCGCTTCGCGCACCAGGTATTCGACCGGCGCGTAGTGCGGGTCGAGTTCGCTGAGGTCGTCGATGCACAGCATGGTCAGCTTTCGCTTTCTTTTTCGTAGACCGAGAGCGACGAGCAGGCGCCGCACTTGCCGCAGCCCGCCTTGATGTCGGCCGAGCGCAGGCCCGCGGCGACCACGCGCTCGCCCAGCGGGGCCAGCAGCGACTTCATGAATTCCGGAGACGGTGCGGGATGGTCCTCGAGCGGCGTGCCGCTGATCGGTACGAAGGGCACGACGAAGGGGTACACACCGCGCGCGAGCAGCTGGTCGCAGGTGTCCAGGATGGCCTCGCGCGTGTCGCCCAGCCCGGCCAGGATGTAGGTGCTGACCTGGCCGCGCCCGAACACGCGCACGGCCGCCTCGAAGGCGCTCATGTAGCGCGAGACCGGCACGCTGGCCTTGCCCGGCATGATGCGTTCGCGCACCTCGGGCGTGACCACCTCCAGGTGCATGCCCAGCGTGTCGATGCCCGCGGCCTTCATGCGGTGGAACCACTGGTCGTCGTCGGGCGGCTCGCACTGGCCCTGGATCGGAATGTCGACCGCGGCCTTGATCGCGAAGGCGCTCTCGCAGAGGATGGCCGCGCCGCGGTCGGTGGCGTTGGGCGTGCCGGTGGTCATCACCATGTGCTTCACGCCGTCGAGCAGCACGGCCGCGCGCGCCACCTCGGCCAGCTGCTCGGGCGTCTTGCGCGTGATGGTGCGGCCGGCCGCGAGCGACTGGCCGATTGCGCAGAACTTGCAGCTCTTTTTGCGGCTCTCGTAGCGGATGCAGCTCTGCAGCACCGTGGTGGCGAGCACGTCGCTGCCGTGCAGCGTGGCAATGTGCGAATAGGGCACGCCGTCGAAGGTCTGCATCGCGTAGAAGCGCGGCTGCTTCGGAAAGCTGATGCTCGCAATGGGAATGCTGCCGCGCATCACGCGGCTCACGCCCTTTGCATCCGGCGCCTCGGCCGTGAACGGCGAATGCCAGGCGCTCGAAGTGTGGACCGGCACCATGATCGTGTGGCCGTCCACCGTCACGGCCTTGTGGTCTGACGGGCCCGCACCGCCGCGGCGGCTTGCCACGCCGGCCGAAGGATCAACCAGCCGCAACCCGAAGGACTGGAGCTCGGTCATCAGCTGCCGGCTGTCCGGCGGGATCGTCGTGGTGATGGTGGTCATGGTCGGGGCTCCGTTGAGCGAGGGGTTGCGTGGGATGCATCGGCACAGTGGTCTGCGCCGGCCGGTCGTTGATGGCGAGCGACAGCAGCTCGGGCCGCGCGTAGTGGCCGACCGAATCCATCATTCGCTTGCGCTTGGCGATCAGCGCCATGTCGAGATCGGCCACCACCATGCCTTCGCCCTCGGTGAGCGGCGGCGCAAGGTGCTTGCCCTCGGGCGAGACGATGGCGGTGTGGCAGCCGCCGCGCAGCGCCTTCTGCAGGCTGGCGTCGGGCGTCACGCTGCGGATCTGTTCGTCGCTGAGCCAGCCGGTGGCGTTGACCACGAAGCAGCCCGACTCCAGTGCGTGGTGGCGGATGGTCACTTCCATCTGCTCCGCGAAGACCGGGCCCACCAGCGAGCCCGGGAACTGCGCGCAGTGGATCTCCTCGTGCTGCGCCATCAGGGCGTAGCGCGCGAGCGGGTTGTAGTGCTCCCAGCAGGCGAGCGCGCCAACGCGGCCGACGGCGGTGTCGACCACCTTGAGGCCGGCGCCGTCCCCCTGGCCCCACACCATGCGCTCGTGGTACGTCGGCGTGATCTTGCGGCGCTTGAGCACCAGCGTGCCGTCGGCATCGAACACCAGCTGCGTGTTGTAGAGGCTGCCGTGGTCGCGCTCGTTCACGCCCAGCACCACGACCATGCCGTGATGCCGCGCACGCTCGGCCACGGCCTGCGTGACCGGCCCCGGCACCACCACCGCGCGCTCCGCCAGCGCGAGGTGCGGCGCACCCTGCAGCACCGGCGGCAGCACGAAGCTGAAGTAGGGGTAGTAGGGCACGAAGGTCTCGGGGAATACAGCCAGCTGCGCGCCCTTGGCCGCGGCCTCGTCGATGGCGCCGCACACCCGCTCGAGCGTGCCGTCGGGCCGGTCGAAGTCGGGCGCGATCTGGATCGCCGCGGCACGCACGATGCGGGGTGAAGAGCTCATGGGCACCCCCTGTTCGCAGCGGCAAGCGAAGCGAAGCCAATTCGTGGAACACCGCAGAACCGGCTTTGCCGGGCTGCTGGTGTTGCCCCCGGCGAGGGGGTTGGCGAAGCGACACGAAGTGCGCGAAGACTGGGGGTGGACATGTTTACAGCGTCCAGGTGTCCAGGATCACGGCGCCGGCCTTCTTGTGCAGCAGCACCAGGTCCAGCACGTCGAGCGGGTTGATCGGCGTGATGCCCTCGATCAGCGCGCCCTCGCCGTGGCCGTACAGCGCCTGCAGCGCGAAGCGGCACGCATACACCTTGCCGCCTTCCTCCATGAACTTGCTGATCTGCTTGTTGAAGTTCTGGTGGCCCGGAAAGGCCTCGTCGCCCAGCGTCGGAAAGCCGCGCTGCACGCCCAGCGTCACGCCGGGGCCGTACAGCAGCACCGAGG
>NZ_JBFTPJ010000679.1:0-3270 GCF_056398445.1 Variovorax sp. 01T439_2 | reverse complement strand
GAGCCATAGCGGTCCGTCGGCTTGAAGTTGTAGACCGAGTGCGTGCCCACCAGCTCCTTGGTGCTCACGATGGCGTCGCGCAGCGCCAGGCGGAACTGCGGCGTGCCGGGTTCGGCCTTGGTGGCGAGTGCGCGCTGGGCCGCGTCGAGGTACAGCAGCCACGCGTCGAAGGTGTAGGCCGAGAAGGCATCGGTCGGCGGTGCGCCGTTGGCCTTCTGGTAGGCCGCGCGGAAGTCCATCGACACCTTGCGGATCGGGTTTTCGCTCGGCAGCTGCTCGGCCACGATCACCGGGCCGGTGGGCGCCAGCAGGCCTTCGACCGAGGCACCGCCCAGGCGCACGAAGTCCGGGTTGATGAGCGCGTGCATGCCGTAGATCTGGCCCTTGTAGCCGCGCTCCGCGAGCGCCAGGTAGGGCAGCGCGCCGGGCGTGCCCGAGGTGCCGGTGATCACCGCGTCGGGCCGCAGCGCCACGATCTTGAGCACCTGGCCGGTCACCGACGAATCGGCGCGCGCATAGCGCTCGTTCGAGACGATCTTGATGCCCGCGGGCTCCGCGCTCTTTTGCAGCGCGTCGTACACCAGGTCGCCCCAGGCGTCGGAAAAGCCGATGTAGCCGACCGTCTTCACGCCCGATTTCTTCATGCGCTCGACCACCGCGCTCACCATCAGCGGCGCGGGCTGCGGCAGCGTGACCATCCAGGCGCCCTCCTCGCCCGGCAGGTTGGCGTTGGCGATCGAGATCAGCGGCGTCTTCGTCTCGCGGGCCACGCCGGCAATGGCCAGCGCGCCGGGCGAGCCGGCCGTGCCGATGATCACGTCGACCTTGTCCTCGTCGATCATCTTGCGGGCGTTGCGCGCGGCCGTGGAGGGGTCGGACGCATCGTCGAGCTGAACCAGCTGGATCTTGCGGCCGCCGATGTCGGCCTTGTAGGCGATCGCGGCCTTCATGCCCTTTTCGTAGGGAATGCCGAGCGACGACACCGGCCCCGACAGCGACGTGATGAAGCCGACCTTGAGATCGGCCGCCCACGCGCCCGCGGCGCTCAGCGCGCCAAAGGCCGCGGCAATGCCCGCGACGGCACGGAATCTGTTCAGGACTTTCATGGCAATGCTCCAGAGGTGATGGATGAACGAGAAGAACGCTGAATGACTGTCAGAGAGCGAGGCTGCCGACGCTGGTGCCGCCGCAGACGTAGAGCACCTGGCCCGTGATGAAGCTGCTGTCGGGGTCGGCAAAGAACCGCACGGCGCGTGCCACGTCGGCCGATTCGCCAAGGCGCTTGACGGGCACGGAGGCGGCGAGTGCGCGCTCCTTCTCGCTGCCGGCCTCGACCACGTCGTAGAACATGTCGGTGCGGATCGGGCCCGGCGCCACCACGTTCACGGTGATGCCGTCCGCGGCAAGTTCGAGCGCCCAGGTGCGTGCCATGCCCAGCATGCCGGCCTTGGTCGCGGAGTAGCTGGTGCGCGTGGCCAGGCCGAGCGCGGCGCGCGACGACAGCAGCACCACGCGGCCGAAGCGCTGTGCGCGCATCGCGGGCAATGCGCCCTGCACCAGCTGGATCGCGGAGGCCAGGTGCAGGTCGACCAGCGCATCGAGATCGTCGAGCTTCACGTCGGGCAGCAACGCCGCGCGGATCACGCCGGCGTTGTGGACGATGGTGGTGGGCGCAAAGCGATCGACCAGTTCGCGCACGGCTTCGCCGGTGGCGGCGCGGTCGGCCAGGTCGACTTCGAGGCTGTGCAGCTTCGGGTGATCGATCTCGGCCTTGCGGCGTGCGAGCGAGATCACTTCGTAGCCCTGTGCAAGCAGGTCTTCGCAGATCGCCTTGCCGATGCCGGCGCTGCCGCCGGTGACTGCAGCTACCTTGTTCATGCGCGCTCTCCCCGTCTTGCTCCCTCTCCCGCTCGCGGGAGAGGGTTGGGGTGAGGGTGCCTCCCGCGGCCTCCGCAGGCCCCCTCATCCCCCGCCTTCTCCCGCACGCGGGAGAAGGAGCCAAAGCCAAAACCGCAGTGGCGAGTCATAGCGAAGCTCCCACCAAAGCCAGCACCCGCAGCGGGCTGCCGCTGCCCTTCTCGATCTTGAGCGGCGGGCAGATCAGCACCGCGCCCGAGGGCGGCAGCAGGTCGAGGTTGCTCAGGCACTGCAGCCCGTAGCGCCCTGCCCCGTGCATGTAGTAGTGGCACGGATACGGCGGGCGCAGGTGGTAGCCCTGCCCTGCATCGGTGCCGATGGCTTCCGAGCCGAAGCCCAGCACGTCGCGCTGCTCGACCAGGAAGCGCACGGCCTCGGTGCTCGGGCCTGGCGTGTGCTGGCCTGTTTCGTCGAAGTTCTGATACGCCTCGGGGTCGCTGCGCTTGGACCAGTCGGTGCGCATCAACACCCATGCGCCCTTCGGAATGCGGCCATGCGCCGCCTCGTAGCGCTCGATGTCGGCCACGCTCAGCAGGTAGTCGTCGTTCGCCTGCACGTCGGCCGAGCAATCGATCACGCAGGCCGGCGCCACGAAGTGCTGCACCGGAATCGTGTCGACCGAGTTGTTCGGCAGGTCGCGGCCGGAAATCCAGTGGATCGGCGCATCGAAGTGCGTGCCGGTGTGCTCGCCGCAAGAGAAGTTGTTCCAGTACCAGCCCGGGCCGCGCTCGTCGTACTTCGACACTTCCTCGATGCGGAAGGGCCAGCACTGGCCCATCTCGGGCGGCAAGGCGATCTGCGGAAACTCGGGCGTGAGCGTCTGCGTGAGATCGATCACGCGGATGCGGCCGCTGGCCATCGCGGTCACGAGGCCGCCGAGGATTTCGGCGGCGGACATCAGTTCGGTTGTCGTGGTCATTCGTGTGGCTCCTGTTCTCAGCCGCCTGCGGCCAGTTCCCGCTCGAGCACCTTGGGGTTGTCGCGCCAGCGCTCCAGCCACTCCTGCGCCACGTCGCCCGGATACACGTCCTCGACGCCGTCGCGCAGCGCCTTGACGATGGCATTGGCCAGCGCGGTGGGCGCGAGCTTCGGCGGCGGTGTGTGCTGGTTCCACTCGTCGTCGATGGGGCCGGGAAACACGTTGATCACGCGGATGCCGGCGGGCCGCATCTCGGCGCGCAGGCACTGCGCAAGCGAATGCGCGGCCGCCTTCGAGGCGCTGAAGGTGCCGTGCGGCGGGAAGTTGCTGAGCGCGTAGATCGACAGCAGGTTGACCCAGGCCGTGGCGCCCGTCGCGCCGTCGGCCGAGCGGCCCTTGAGCGCGGGGCCGAACTCCTGCGCAAGGCGCAGCAG
>NZ_JBFTPJ010000678.1:0-3273 GCF_056398445.1 Variovorax sp. 01T439_2 | reverse complement strand
TCCTCGCAGGCCTTGAGCTCGGTGCCGTTGAAGTAGCCACGGTCGGCGAAGGCCTGCAGCTTCTTCGTGTCCATCGCCTCACGTGCCGCCTTGGCCATCTTGCTCAACTGGGCCCGGTCGTTGCCGATGTTCGTCACCTCGTGTGCCACGATGAGATGGTGCTTGGCATCGACCGCCGTCTGCACGTTGTAGCCCACCAGGCCCGAGCCCTTGGCCTGCGAGTTCATCGAACGGGCATCGGGGTCGGTGGTGGAGATCTGCCCGTCGGGCAGCTTCTTCAATTGCTCCTGGGTCTCGTCGAGCTGGCGCATCTGCGCGCGCAGGGTTCGGATCTTGTCCTGCAGGCGTTCGGTCTTCGCTTCCACTTCAGCAGGCTGTGTGCGATCCGCCGTCTCCAGCACGTCGAGGTAGCGCTGGATGCTCTGTTCGATCTGGCGCTGGCGCGCATCGATCTTGGCGGGGGTGACATTGCGGTCGCGGCTGTTGACGGCCTTGAACTTGCTGCCATCGATGGCCACGATGGCCTGCGTGAACAGCTTGAGCTCCCGGCACATGCCCACGAAGCGCTTGCAGACGTTGCGGATGCCCGCGCCGTTGTCGTGACGGAAGTCGGCAATGGTCTTGAAGTCCGGGGCAAGGCGGCCAGTGAGCCACATCAGTTCGACGTTGCGCTGGGCCTCGCGCTCCAGACGCCGGCTGGACTGGATGCGGTTCAGGTAGCCGTAGATGTAGAGCTTGAGAAGCACCGCCGGGTGGTACGCAGGCCGACCGGTAGCAGCTGGGTCCGCGCCTTTGAAGCCGAGTGCCTGAAGATCAAGTTCCTCGACGAAGGCGTCGACGACTCGCACCGGGTTGTCTTCGCCGATATAGTCATCAAGACATTCCGGCAACAGCGCGACCTGCTGTCGGTCTTCGCCTTCGATGAATCGCTTCATGGGCACCTCGCTTGGAACGGTGCATCGATTTTATTTTTTGATGGGCGGGACTGGAAGTCTTTTCACACAGCCTCGGCCGACTGTAGCCGCCCACGCTGCCATCGTGGACGGACCTAAGCCGACAAGCGCCTCCTCCAACTCCCGCCGTCTTTACGAGGCAAGGACGACGAAAGCCTGCAGTTCGGCCATCTTGCCGTCACGGAATCGCCAGACATCGCAGTACGCATGAGGCTGTGTGTTCCCCTCCTCGTCCGTCAACGTGATCTCGCCGAGTGCGGCAACGAAGTCGCCGTCGCCGATCATGTGGTGAACCTGGAAACGGGGCGGCTCTTTGTACGCGACGACCATCCACTCGCGAACGGCCTCCTTGCCTCGCAGGATTGTGTCACCCACGAAGTTCCAGACGGTGTCTTCGGTGCAGAACTTCAAGAACCCTTCGAAGTCGCCATCCATGATGGCGGCGTTGGCAGTCGCGAGGATCGTCTTGTGATCTTTGGGCATTTCAGCATCTCCATCCATGAATGGCGGTGGGGCCCGCGCGAGTGATCAATGAATCAGGGCCGTGACGCACATTTTGAACCGGTCCGAAATCACATTCTCTGCCAGCCTAAGCGTCGCGGCCTCGGAGCTTTGGGCCCATCGCAGACGATCGCTCGTCCAGATTTGGCGCCGCAGAGCTGTCGGTGGAACTCGGCGGGTCAAGGAGTCAACGTCCAGTCGATTTCGATCGACGGTTTGATGCCCTCGCAAGCCGCGCGCCGGCGCACCCAGCTGCGGCTAGGAATGCACTGGCGTGGGCACGAGTGCAACGCTTCTCGGCGCCTTCAAACATCCACGTGCTGTCTGCCCCATGATGCAACCGGGCTTGCGGCGTTTGGCGGACGCGGGCCATCGACATCGCCCTTGACTTCACCATCGGAGCCCGTATGAACGACAAACACCTCACCCCAAATGCGACGACCCTGGCGGCCGAAGATCGGCTTCGGCTGGAGTCGCTTCGCAAGCACCGACGCGCCCATCGGCAAGCCAGATCGGCCAAGCCGCCGACGGCTCCCGAGCATTTCCTTGCAGGCGAACCGACTCGCAGTCAACGCCTGGCCGACGCGGTGGCGGCGACCGTAGGGTCGTGGCGCTTCATCATCTTCCAGAGCACGGCCATCGTGCTGTGGATCGTCGGCAACGCGATGACCGGAAACGGCGCTTGGGACCCGTATCCGTTCATTCTTCTGAACCTGCTCCTGTCGTTCCAGGCGGCCTACACCGCGCCGGCAATTATGATGAGCCAGAACCGGCAGTCCGAGCAGGACCGGCGCCACGCCGAAACCGACTACGAAATCAATGTCAAGGCGGAGTTGGAGATCGAACTGCTGCACGAGAAGATCGACCTCCTGAAGGAACGCGAACTGCTGGCGCTGACCGACGCGGTGCACGCCCTGACTCGGCGGATCGAAGAGTTGTCGGCGCGCCCGACCTGAGTCGCGCTACGGCCGCGGCTTCCACGCCACGTTGAGTCGTACGACGGGCAGGTCTGGCGAGCCACCGCGTGGTGCAACAGGCGGTCGATCTCCTTCTTCGCCAAGCCGTAGCGCAAGGCGCAGGCGCGACGCCGGGGCGAACCCGGGGGGGCTGCACTGGGCCGAATGGGAGCATCACATGGCAGTCGCATCGGTCGAACCTGAATCCGGTCTCGCTCCGAGCGCGTGTCGCCACTGCCCTTTGTGGCACCTGCTTCGTGGCCCCCGACACGGGACTTCAATGAAGTCCGAGTTCCACCGCAATGAGTGCGGGCCGAAGATGCGCACGCCCGGACCAGACGGTCGTGAGCACCCGCTTGTGGCCGGGTGCAGCCCTATCGCCAGACTTCTTGTTGGCCGAAGAATGCTCCTGCCTCCGCGGCGAGTTGCTCCAGGCTTCTCACCTCAAGGACCATCGTTAGACGAACGTACCACTCGGGAGGTCCGTCTCTCGGGTCCAGATTGACTTCAAGATTCACGTGCCCAAGCGAATCGGTAATTGCCACCATGCTCATCTCCCCGTCCAGGGCAGCCCAAGATTTCTCACCTTCCCAGCCAGACGGTTCGGCAACCATCTCATTGAATAGCACCACGGGTGACGTTCCGAGCTCCGAGTTGCCAACTCGCGCMGTCGCACTGAACCGATGACCCTCAAGGGTCACATCGTAGCTAACGAGGYTTCCTTGTCGTTGATACCGACGAGAGTGGAACCGAAGCTTCGCCTCGCGTTCCGAGGTCACTACAAATTCGCCCATGCTTTCCTTCGTGAACGTCAGCTTAGGGGCGAATTCTGCCTGCGTCGCGAAGGTCTGGTTCTGGCCGAA
>NZ_JBFTPJ010000677.1:0-3278 GCF_056398445.1 Variovorax sp. 01T439_2 | reverse complement strand
GCAGAAGGCGATCCTGCAGGTCGTGCGCCGCCTGGCCGATGCCGGCGAGATCGTCGTAGCCGCGCCTGGTACCGATGATTTCGTCTGACGCCTTTCCTGCCGCCGCGCGTCCGCGCCTGTCCGCCTGGCAGCGCTGGGAGATGGGCGCGATCGACGCGGATGCGCTCGCGGCGCGCAGCGCCAGCATCGAAGTGCCCGCTGCGCCGCGCGTCGACCCGGCCGCGCTGGCACGCGAGGCCGAGCTCGAACGCCTGCGGCTGGAAGCGCGCGCCACCGGCGAGGCCGAAGGCCGCCGCGAGGGCTGGGCGCAAGGCCATGCCGAAGGGCGCGCCGAAGGCCTGGCGGCCGGCCTGGCCGCGGCCAGCGCGCATGCCGAGCAATTGCGCGCACTGGCCGCCTCGCTGCCGGCCGCATTGCGCAGTGCCGAGAGCGAGCTGGCCGATGCCATCCTGGCGCTCGCGCGCGACGTCGCGCGCCAGGTGATCCACCGCACCCTGCGCGCCGAGCCCGAATGGGTACTGGCGCTGGTGCAGGACCTGCTGCACACCGAACCCGCATTGCAGGGCGAACCGCGCCTGCTGCTGCACCCCGAAGACCTGGCGCTGGTGAAGAACAGCCTCGGCGGCGAACTGCAGGCCGCCGGCTGGCAGCTGCGCGCCGACGACAGCCTGGCCCGCGGCGGCTGCCGCGTGCGTTCCGCGAGCGGCGAGATGGATGCCAGCCTGGAATCCCGCTGGAAGCGCGTGGCCGGCGCCTTCAGCCGCGATGCCGAACCCGATGGAGCCTGAAGCCATGCAAGCCACCGCAAACACCGCCGCGCCCGGCGCCATCAACCCGCACCTCAAGTCCTGGCTCGGCACGCTCGCACAGGCCCGCGGCGAGGTCGGCCTGTGCATGACCATCGCCACCTCGGGCCGCCTGACGCGCGCCGTCGGCCTGGTGCTGGAGGCCGTGGGCCTGCAGCTGCCGGTCGGCAGCGACTGCCTGATCGAACTACCGCCCGGCTATCCGCAGCGCCATGCCGAGGCCGAGGTGGTCGGCTTTGCCGGCGACCGCCTGTTCCTGATGCCGCAAAGCGAAGTGGCCGGCCTGCTGCCGGGTGCGCGCGTGTTTGCGCGGCCCGGTCCTGCGCAGTTTGCGGGCGGCGCTTCCGGCGATGCCCACACCAAGCGGCTGCCGGTGGGCGAAGGCATGCTCGGCCGCGTGGTCGATGCCGCCGGCCGGCCGCTCGACGGGCTCGGCCCGCTCGACGTGAGCCGCCGGGTGCCGCTGGGCGCGCCGCCGATCAATCCGCTGGCGCGCGCGCCGATCGATTCGGTGCTCGACGTGGGCGTGCGCGCCATCAACGCCATGCTCACGGTGGGCCGCGGCCAGCGCATGGGCCTGTTCGCGGGCTCGGGCGTCGGCAAGAGCGTGCTGCTGGGCATGATGGCGCGCTACACCAGCGCCGAGGTGATCGTGGTCGGCCTCATCGGCGAACGCGGCCGCGAGGTCAAGGACTTCATCGAGAACACGCTGGGCGAGGAAGGCCTGGCGCGCTCGGTGGTGGTGGCCGCGCCGGCCGACAACTCGCCGCTGCTGCGGCTGCAAGGTGCAGCCTATGCCACCTGCCTGGCCGAGTACTTCCGCGATCAGGGCCGCGACGTGCTGCTGATCATGGATTCGCTCACGCGCTATGCGATGGCGCAGCGCGAGATCGCGCTGGCCGTGGGCGAGCCGCCCGCGACCAAGGGCTACCCGCCTTCGGTGTTCGCCAAGCTGCCCGCGCTGGTGGAGCGCGCCGGCAACGGCGCGCGCGACGCCAACGGCCGCGGCGGCTCGATCACGGCCTTCTACACCGTGCTGTCCGAAGGGGACGACCAGCAGGACCCGATCGCCGATTCGGCCCGCGCCATCCTCGACGGCCACGTGGTGCTGTCGCGCACGCTGGCCGAGGCCGGCCACTACCCGGCGATCGACATCGAGGCCTCCATCAGCCGCGCGATGACGGCGCTGATCGAGCCCTCGCAGTTCGACACCGTGCGCCGCTTCAAGCAGGCGCTCTCGCGCTACCAGCGCAACCGCGACCTCATCAGCGTCGGCGCCTATGCGGCCGGCCACGACCCGCAGCTTGACCAGGCCATTGCGCTCTATCCGCGCATCGAGGCCTTCCTGCAGCAATCGATGCACGAGCGCTGCGACTACGCCGCGTCCATCGAGCGCATGGGCAGCCTCTTCGAATCCGCCTGATCCATTTCCCTTCCACAGGAGTTGCCATGCCGCACAAGCTTCCGCTCGACACGCTCACCGACCTCGCCCGCACACGGACCGACGATGCGGCGCGCCAGCTCGGCCTGCTGCAGAACGCGCAGGTCAGCGCCCACCAGAAGCTGGAGCTGCTGCTGCAATACCGCCAGGACTACAGCGACCAGCTGCA
Organism: Variovorax sp. 01T439_2; assembly: GCF_056398445.1. Lineage (NCBI taxonomy): Bacteria > Pseudomonadati > Pseudomonadota > Betaproteobacteria > Burkholderiales > Comamonadaceae > Variovorax > Variovorax sp. 01T439_2. The sequence goes on along the minus strand of NZ_JBFTPJ010000677.1, from coordinate 862 downwards.
GGTGCTGATGGAGAACGGCCTGCCCTCGGCCCAGTGGCACAACTACCGCAACTTCCTCGGCACGCTCGACGGCGCCATCCAGCAGCAGCAGGCCATCGCCGCGCAGGCGGCCAGCCGGCTCGACCATGGCCGCAGCGAATGGCAGCAGCACAAGCGGCGCCTGAACTCCTTCGACGCACTGGCAGAACGCGCACGGCGCCAGGAACTCGTGGTCGGCGCGCGGCGCGAGCAGCGCGACAGCGACGAGCGCACGGCACGCAAGTTCTTCGACCGCGCCTCCCAACCGACACCCTGACGCACATGCCTTCCCCCATCGCCCCTTCCTTCAGCCCGAACGCGGCTGCCTCCGCGGCTTCTTCCACCGCCGCCGGTGCACGCGGCCGCAACGCCGAGGAGCCCGGCGGCCGCAGCTTCGATGCGGCGCTGGYCCGCTCCCGCAACGCGGGCGCAGCGCAAGCGCCGGAAGACGCCGAATCGTCCGCGCTCGAAAGCACGCACCGCCGAAAGGCATCGCGCGCCGGCGACCGCAAGGACGAGCTTCCCGCCGAGTTGCTGCCGATGTCTTTTTTTGCGCCGCTGGTGGCGCCGCCAGCTGCCGCTACTGCTGCGCTTGCAGCCGGTGCGTCCGCCGCCGCCTCGGTGCCCGATGGCGTCCAGGCCGTGGTGCCGGGCGATGCGCCGGCCGACACGCTGGCTGGAGAGACCTCGGACGCTGCGGCAGGCCAGACGGCCGTCGCGGCGGATGCCGAAGGCGAAAGCACTGCGCAGGCGAAGCCGGCAGACGGTGCACAGCAGGCCGCGGCCCCGGACACCGCGCAGCCGGCGGAGGCACGCGCCGCCATGCAGGCCGCAGCCGCTGTAC
>NZ_JBFTPJ010000676.1:0-3279 GCF_056398445.1 Variovorax sp. 01T439_2 | reverse complement strand
CCGCCGTGCCCGCGGCCGCCGCCGGCACCGCGGCACAGGCTGCTTCGCAATCCCATCCCGGCTGATCGCCGTTCACGGTTTCCGAGGCAAAGCCAATGGCCACTGCTGCTCCCGCCTACGTTGCGCATCCGCCGCTCGAGGGCGCCGCCCGCGTCTGGGGCACGATCGCGCTGTCGGCCGCGACCTTCATGAACGTGCTCGATTCGTCGATCGCGAACGTGTCGCTGCCGGCCATCTCGGGCGACCTGGACGTGAGCACCACGCAAGGCACCTGGGTCATCACCAGCTTCGCGGTGGCCAACGCCATCGCGGTGCCGCTCACGGGCTTCATGACGCAGCGCTTCGGACAGGTGCGCCTGTTCATGGCCAGCGTGATCCTGTTCATGGTCAGCTCGCTCCTGTGCGGCCTGGCGCCGAACATGACCACGCTGATCCTGTTCCGCGCGCTGCAGGGCTTTGTCGCGGGGCCGATGATCCCGCTGTCGCAGACGCTCCTGCTGTCGAGCTATCCGCGCGCCAAGGCGGGCCTCGCAATGGCGATGTGGTCGATGACCACGCTGGTCGCGCCCGTGATGGGGCCGCTGCTGGGCGGCTGGATCACCGACAACATCTCATGGCCGTGGATCTTCTACATCAACATTCCCGTGGGCATCGTCGCGGCCGGCATCACCTGGGCGCTCTACCGCAAGCGCGAGAGCAACACGCACAAGGTGCCGATCGACGCCATCGGCCTCGCGCTCCTGGTGCTGTGGGTCGGCTCGATGCAGCTCATGCTCGACAAGGGCAAGGAGCTCGACTGGTTCCACTCGCCCGAGATCGTCACGATGGCCGTGATCGCGGTGGTCGGCTTCGCCTTCTTCCTGATCTGGGAGCTGACCGACAAGCACCCGGTGGTCGACCTGTCGCTGTTCAAGCGCCGCAACTTCTGGTCGGGCGCCGTGGCCACCGCCGTGGCCTATGGCCTGTTCTTCGGCAACGTGGTGCTCTTGCCGCTGTGGCTGCAGCAATGGATGGGCTACACCGCCACGCAGGCCGGCATGATCATGGCGCCGGTGGGGCTGCTGGCGATCTTCTTCTCGCCGGTGGTCGGGCTCACGGTGGCCAAGATCGATCCGCGCCGCTACGCCACCTTCTCGTTCCTGGTGTTTGCGCTGGTGCTGTGGATGCGCTCGAACTTCAACACGCAGGCCGACTTCGTGACGATCATCATCCCGACGATCATCCAGGGCATCGCGATGGCGTTCTTCTTCATTCCGCTGGTGACCATCACGCTCTCGGGCCTCACGCCCGACCGCATACCGGCTGCATCGGGGCTGTCGAACTTCCTGCGCATCACCGCGGGCGCCATGGGCACGTCGATCACCACCACGCTGTGGGAGAACCGCGCGGCGCTGCACCACTCGCAGCTCGCGGAGTCGGTGAACCCGGGCAACAACGCAGCGGCCAGCGCGATGTCGGGGCTGGCGAGCAGCGGCCTGAGCACCGAGCAGGTGATGGGCCAGATCAACCGCATCGTCGACCAGCAGGCCTTCATGCTGGCCACCAACGACATCTTCTATGCGTCGGCGATCCTGTTCCTGCTGCTGATTCCGCTGGTGTGGCTGGCCAAGCCGCAGCGCGGCGGTGCCGGGGGCGACGCGGCAGCCGGCGCGCATTGAGGGCGGGCGCTGCTCTTCAGGCGCCGAGTGCGCGCAGCACGTCGTAGCACGCGCCCATGGTGTGGTAGTCGGTCTTGCCGGCCGGGCTTTTTTCGTCGCTGATCTTGCGGTTGTCGGGCGTGAGGATGCGGTACCACGCGCCATGGCGGTGGTCGACGAAATGCGCCCAGCTGCAGGCCCAGATGCGGTCGTACCAGCTCCAGTAGCCGGCATCGCCGGTGCGCACGGCCAGCAGGGCGGCGGCGGCAAAACTCTCGGCCTGCACCCAGAAGTACTTGTCGCCGTCGCACACCGCGCCGTCGGGGCCGAATCCATAAACGAGGCCGTCATGTTCCGCATCCCAGCCACGCAGCATCGCGGTGTCGAAGAAGTGCCTGGCGCGCGGCACGGCCCACTCCGCTTCGCGGCCCGCGGCAACCAGCGCGCGCTCCAGTTGCAGCAGCAGCTTGGCCCACTCGGTCAGGTGCCCGGTCTGGAAGCCCCAGGGCCGGAAGATATTGCTCTTGTCGCCGCGGTTGTAGTCCCAGTCGACCGACCAGTCTTCGCGGTAGTGCTCCCAGACCAGTCCGCCGGCCAGCGTCGCCTGCCGGCCCGTGACCGACTCCGCCAGCGCGAGTGCGCGATCGAGGTAGCGCGCGTCCTGCGTGGCCTCGAAGGCCGCAAGCATCGCTTCGCAGGCGTGCATGTTGGCGTTCTGGCCGCGGTACGCGCCCACGTGCCAGTCGGGGCTGGCTTCGTCGGCATAGAGCGCGTGCCGAGGCTCCCAGAAATGCCGCTCCATCAGCTGCCAGGTGGCCTCGAGCCCTGAGCGCGCTTCTTCGATGCCGGCCATGAGCGCATGCGCATGCGCGAGCAGCACGAAGGCCAGGCCGTAGCAATGCTGCGTGCCGTCCTGCACGGTGGCGCGGCCGTCGTGCCAGTCGATCTGCCACGCGTAGCCGCCGCCCGGCTGCGCATGCGCGCGCTGCACGAAAGCCAGGCCGTGGCGCGCGCCGTCGAGGTGCTTCGGATCGCCGAAGCGCCGGTACGCCATCGCATGGTTGAAGACGAAGCGCGCGCTGCTGACGAGGTGGCGCGTGCGCCGGTCGTACACCGTGCCGTCGTCCTTGAAGAAGTGGAAGAAGCCGCCGGATGGGTCGCGGCAGACCGGCTCATAGAAGGCCAGCGTGTGCACGATGTGGCCGGTCAGGAATTCGGGCGAGCGGAAGTTCGGCATGGGACTGAAGGGTTCGAACCGATGGGTCATTGTCATTGTGACGACAGTCGCGCGCCGCAGTGAGCGGCCGCGGGCGGAAGGTTGCACTGCAGCATAGGCATTTGCCCCAGTATGCAAGCGGGAGGCGGCCACGAACAATCGGTCCGCGCTCGACAGTGGCGCGATGAGATGGACCGCATGACCCACATATCTTTCCTGAACCCGGGCGACTTCGCGAGATGAGCGACGTCATCCTCGAAACACGCCAGCTCACCAAGGAATTCAAGGGGTTCACTGCGGTCAGCAAGGTCGATCTCTCGGTGGTGCGCGGCTCGATCCATGCGTTGATCGGCCCGAACGGCGCCGGCAAGACCACCTGCTTCAACCTGCTCACCAAGTTTCTCGAACCCACCAGCGGCACGATCC
>NZ_JBFTPJ010000675.1:0-3282 GCF_056398445.1 Variovorax sp. 01T439_2 | reverse complement strand
GCGTGCCCAGTGCACAGGGCATCGGGTGCTCCCCGCAGCGAAATCAAGGAGGAGGCCGCAGGCCGGGGGACATTCGCGGAGGGGAGTACCCGGTGGCCTGTGCACGCGCCCTGAAAAAACAACAGCGCCCGATCAAAACAGCGGCAACAAGAAATCAAGTCGCAGCGTAGCGCCCCGGCTTGTGGTTGATCCACAGAAAAAGCCCCATCACCACCGCAGCCAGCACCGACCATCCCACGCGCTGCGGCGGAATCACGAACAGCGCGAGCAGCACCACCGTGCAGTCGATGCCGATCTGCACCTTGCCAGCAGGCCAGCCGCGCTTTTCCTGCAAGTACAGCGTCAACACGGTCGCGCCACCCAGGCTCGCCCGATGGCGCGCAAGGAACAGGCATCCGGTGCCCAGCAACAAGCCGCCGAGCACCGCTGCAAAGGCCGGGTGCAGCGAATCGATCGAGATGTAGCGCGGCGCCCAGTCGGTCATCACCGACAGCAGTGCGATCGCCGAGAAAGTCTTGACCGTGAAGGCCCGGCCCATGTGGCGCCAGGCGAACCAGTAGAACGGCAGGTTCACCAGGAAGAACACTTTCCCGAAGCTCACGCCGGTAGCGTAGTGCAAGAGGAATGCGACGCCGGCCGTGCCGCCCGTGAGCAGCCCCGCCTGGCCGAACAGCATCATGGCGATGGCGACGAACAGGGTGCCCGAAAAGATGGCCTGCGCATCGTCGAAACGCGAGTGGCGCAGCAGTTCGGGGCGCGTGGCGGGTTGTTGTGGCGCATCCATGGCGGGCCTGACGCAAATCCCGCGCCACCTGGCGGCCTCAGACCAGGTGGGTCGCCAGCATCTCCCGCGCCCGCGTCACGAATTCGGTCTCTCCGCGGCGCGCGGGCAGGAACTGGAACGCGACCCGGGGCAGGGCCGGCAGGCCGTGCGGCGGCGCCAGCCGGCCAACCCCTTCGCACACCGCCGATTCGTTCAGGCAGGCCACCCCCAGCCCCGCAGCCAGCGCCGACTGCAACCCCGCGACGCCCGACGCCACGTGCGCCAGCACATACGGCACGCGCCGCCGCCGCAGCAGCGCCACCGTGTACTGGTGCAACGAGCAGGTGTCCGGCAAGGCCAGCAGCCGCACCGGCTCGCCGCGTGCGAGCCGCATGCCGGCCGCGCCGAGCCACGCGAGCGATTCGCGCCGGATCACCGGAGCCTTCGCACCCGGCTCGGTCGATGGCGACGTTCCGGCGATGTTCATCGCGAGCCCCACGTCGAAATCGCCGTGCGCATAGGCGGCCCGCAGCGCGTCGCTCTTCATGATGCTCACGTGCAGCCGCACCTGCGGATAGCTCTCGCCAAGGCGCCCCAGCAGCCGCGTGAGATCGCCGGGACGAAAGTAGTCGGTCACGGCGAGCCGCAGTTCGCCCTGCAGCGTCTCGCCGTGCAGATCGCGGAACGCCTCGTCGCTGAGCGCGAGGATGCGGCGCGCATAGGCCAGGAGGCGCGTGCCGGCCTCGGTCGGTGCCACGCCGGCCTTGCTGCGCGTGAGCAGCGACTGCCCTGCCCGCTCCTCGAGCTTGCGGATCTGCTCGCTGACCGACGACTGCGACAAAAACACGCGCGGCGCCGCGGCCGTGAGGCTGCCGGCATCGATCACCGCGGCCAGGGTGCGAAGCTGTTCCAGGTCGAAGGTCTGCATGGTTCATCCATCCGTTTATCCGATGGATTCCATCATATCTTCCCGCTTTTCCGATGCCTTTGAAGTTCCCACAATAGCCCCATCGTCACTCATTTCTTCATGGAGTTCCCTATGCCGCACATCGTTGTCCACCTCTCGGGCGAGCCCGACGCCCAGCTCACGCGCAAGACGGTCGACGTGGTCGCCGAACTGACCCAGAGCGTGCTCGGCAAGCAGCTGCCGGTGATCGCCGTCACGGTGCAGTACATCGCCGCCGACACCTGGTTCATCGGCGGGCAGTCGCTGGCCTCGCTCGGCAAGTCGGCCTTCCACCTCGACATCAGCATCACGGACGAGACCAACACCAAGGCGGAAAAGGCGCGCTACCTGCGCGAGGTGCATGCCGCCATGGCGCGGCTGCGGCCCGACCTGCACGAGGTTTCGTACATCCACGTGATCGACGCCCGCGGCGCGGCCTACGGCTACGGCGGAAAGACACAGGAGTACCGCCACCAGCAAGCGGGCGTTTGAAGCCCGCGGCGGGGCATGGCACCATGCGGCCATGCCCCCCGCCACCCTGCACGCCGACAGCTTCGGCAACCCGCTCACGCTCGACGATGCCGCCAGCCTGCCGCTGGTCGAAGACTTCACCATGGGCTTCGTGTCGACCGAGGCACGCGCGGTCAATCTGCTGGCCCTGGCCGACAGCGACGCGAGCCCGATGGTGCAGGCCTACTGCGCAACGCTGCACCTCTTCGCCGAATCGCGCGATGCCGCGGCCAATGCGCGGCCCTTTCTTGCCAAGGCCCGCGCCGCATCCGAACGCGCCACGCCGCGCGAACGGCGCTACATCGCGGCCATCGAAGCCTGGGCCGAGGGCGACATCGCCAAGGCCATCGCCCTGCACGCCGAGCAGGCTCGGGAGCATCCGCGCGACCTCGTGTCGGTGAAGCTGGGGCAATACCACTGCTTCAACACCGGCGACTGCCCGGGCATGCTGCGCCTGGCGCTCGCCGCGCTGCCGGCCGCATCCGACGTGCCCTATGTGCATGGCATGGCGGCCTTCGGCTACGAGCAGTGCCACCTGATGCGCGAGGCCGAGGCCAGCGCGCGCCGCGCCATCGGCATGTGCCGCAAGGAGCCGTGGGCGCACCATGCGCTGGCGCATGTGATGCTCACCGAGGGCCGGCTCTGCGAGGGGCTGGCCTTCATGCAGGGCGTGAGCGACAGCTGGAGCGGCCTCAACTCGTTCATGGTCACGCACAACTGGTGGCACGTGGCGCTGTTCCTGATCGAGCTCGGCCGCGACGATGAAGCGCTCGCGCTGTACGACCGCGAGGTGTGGGGCGTGGTGAAGGACTACTCGCAGGACCAGATCGGCGCCGTCTCGCTGCTGGCGCGCTTCGAGCTCGCGGGCATCGGCGTGGGTGCGCGGTGGGACGACGTGGCGAGCCACCTGCTGCAGCGCACGGCCGACCACGTGCTGCCCTTCCTCGACCTGCAGTACCTGTATGGCCTGGCGCGCGCCGGGCGGCCCGAAGCGGACACGCTGCTGCGCAACATCGAAGCCCATGCGGCGCGCGCGCCGCTCTCCACGCGCGCCGCCTGGCAG
>NZ_JBFTPJ010000674.1:0-3310 GCF_056398445.1 Variovorax sp. 01T439_2 | reverse complement strand
GGTCGACACCGGCGTCGACACCGACGCGCTCACCCAGCGCATGCTCGACCAGGGCTACCTGCTCGCGCCGGGCTCGCTGTTCCATGCGCGGCGGCCGCCGAGCACGATGATGCGGATCAATTTCGCGACCTCGCAGGACGCGGCCTTCTGGAAGGTGTTCAGCAAGGTGCGCGCGGAACTCTGAGGGGGCAAAGGGGAGGGCGCCCGGGCCCAAAACGGCGATGCCTTGGAGTAAGCTGGCATCACAAGAAAACCCAACCCGGAGACCTCCGCATGAGCAACGCCAGCCAACCCTTCGACTTCAGTCAATTCGTCCCCGGATTCGATTTTCTGAAGAACCTTGCCGGCGGTGGCGCCGGCGGCGCGGCGGGCAGTGCGGTGCCCGGGTTGCCGAGCCTCGCGAGCTGGGTGGCACCCACGCTGAGCGTGGAAGAGGTCGACAAGCGCATCCAGGAACTCAAGACGGTGCAGTATTGGCTCGAGCAGAACGGCCACGCGCTCAAGGCCACCATCCAGGCGCTCGAAGTGCAAAAGATGACACTTTCGACCTTGCGCGGCATGAACGTGCGGATGGAAGATATCGCCAGCGCGTTCACCAAGCAGGCGGCCGCCGTGGCGCCTGCCGCTGCTGCGGCACCTGCGGCCGCTGCGCCGGCCGAACCGGAAGCCGAGCCCGAGGAAGAAGAAGCCCCGGCACCCGCGAAGAAGGCGCGCAGCAAGCCGGCCTCGGCCGCTGCCGCTTCGGGCGGCAATGGCGCCGCCGGCGTGATCGATCCGATGCAATGGTGGGGCTCGCTGACCGAGCAGTTCCAGCAGATCGCGAGTTCGGCGCTGCAGGATGCGGCCCAGCTCAAGGTGCCGACCATGGCCCAGCCGGCGGCTAATGCTCCCGCGGCTTCGAAACCCGCGGCCAGGAAGGCGGCAGCGCCCGCCGCCGCCAAGAAGGCATCGGCCGCCGCGCGCAAGCGAACGACCGGCCGCCGCTGACGTCATACACACATCTTTCTTGAAGAGAACGGGTTGGCACGCATCATGAAGCTGTTTCCTTCCGGCCATGCCACCCACCCGCAATGGCGCATGGCAGCCGGCCTCGTGCTGGCCCAGTTGCGCGCGCAGATGGCGCTGCCCGACTATGCGGCGTCGCCCACGCTCGGGCTGCTCTACATCACCGACCATTACGCGGCGGACGCGCAGGACATCCTCGACCACCTGAGCGCCGAACTGCCCGAGGTGACCGACTGGTCGGGCACGGTCGGCATCGGCGTCTCGGCCAACAACGCCGAATATTTCGACGAGCCCGGCCTCAGCCTGATGCTCTGCGCGCTGCCCAGCGACCAGTACCGCGTGTTCTCCGGTGTGGCGCCGCTCGGCAATTCGGAAATGAGCGGCTTCGAGGCCCACACGGCGCTGGTGCACGCGGACCCCGCCACCCCCGACCTGACCGAACTCATCGGCGAAATGGCGGGCCGCACCGACACCGGCTACCTGTTCGGCGGGCTGTCGTCGGGCCGCGGCGGCGCGCTGCAGTTCGCGGTGGGCGGCAACGGCAACATCCGCGGGCATGGCGCCGCGGGCGGCGTGTTCTCGGGCGGATTGTCGGGCGTGGTGTTCGGCGAAGGCGTGCGGCTGGTGTCGCGCGTCACCCAGGGTTGCCAGCCGCTGCGCTCGGGCGCAGGGCGCGAGCGCGAGATCACCGAAGCCGATGGCAATCTGCTGCTCAAGCTCGATGGCGAACCCGCGCTGGACGTGCTGCTGGCCGACCTGCAGGTGACGCTCGAGCGTCCGCAGGAAGCCATCGACGCCGTGCGCGCCACCCTGGTGGGCCTGGCCGACGCCGGCAGCGACGGCATCCGCCGCACCGGCGACCTGGGCGCCGACGTGCTGGTGCGCCACATCATCGGCCTGGACCCCACGCGCCGCGGCATCGCGATTGCCGACGTGGCCGAGGCCGGCATGCGCCTGACCTTCTGCCGCCGCAATGCGCAGGCCGCGCGGGCCGACCTGATGCGCATCTGCGCCGAGATCCGCGAGGAACTCGAGCCCGAGGAGCAGACGCTGGCCACCGCGCGCGCCGTCGCGGCCGGCGAGGCCGAAGCCGCGCCGCATCCGGCGCGCCGCATCGCGGGCGCGGTGTACGTGAGCTGCTCGGGGCGCGGCGGGCCGCATTTTGGCGCGCCCGGCGCCGAACTGCAGATCGTGCGGCACGCGCTGGGCGACGTGCCGCTGGTCGGCTTCTTCGCGGCGGGCGAGATCGCCCGCCACCACCTGTATGGCTACACCGGCGTGCTGACGGTGTTCACCAGCAAGGACTGAGCCTCGCCCTCCGGCATTCAGGCCGGCTGCAGCACGCGCGCCACCGGCGCAGGCATGCCGGTGAATGCAAAGTCGACCTCGGGCGCGAGTCCGCTCACGATGCGCGCAATCGACTTGCCCGATCCGCAGGCGTGCGTCCAGCCGAGCGTGCCATGGCCGGTGTTGAGGAACAGGTTCGGCAATTTCGTCTTGCCGATCAGCGGCACGTTGCTCGGCGTCGCGGGGCGCAGGCCGGTCCAGAACTGGGCCTGCGTGGTGTCGCCGGCGCCCGGGAAGAGCTCCTCGACGCGCCGCACGATCGCCTCGCAGCGCACGCGGTTCAGGTCGCGGTCGTAGCCGTTGAGCTCGGCCGTGCCGGCAATGCGCAGGCGATCGCCGGAAGCCGAGGTGTAGCGCGAGAACACGAGCTTGAACTCGTCGTCGGTCAGCGAAACCTGGTGCGCCCTGGAGGCGTCCTTCACCGGCAGCGTCACCGAATAGCCCTTGGCCGGATAGATCGGCAGCCGAATGCCCAGCGGCGCGGCAACGATCGGGCTCAGCGAACCCATCGCGAGCACGAAGGCGTCACCGCGGATGCGCTGGAAGCGGCCTTCGCTGTCGGTGGCTTCGACATGGTCGATGCTGCCGCCGGCCTCGCGCAGCGCGGTCACCGTGTGGCTCATGAGGAACTTCACGCCCGCTGTGGCCGCGCGCTTTGCCAGCTCGCGTGCAAAAAGGTTCGCATCGCCGGACTCGTCCTCCGCCGTGTAGGTGGCACCCGCCAGCTTCGGGCGGATGTGGGCGAGGGCGGGCTCGATCTTCACGGCCTCGTCGGCCGAGATCACCTGGCGTTCGCAGCCGAGTGCGCGCATCTGCTCGGCGGGCTTGAGGGCGCCGTCGAACTCCTTCTGCGTCGTATAGAAGTGCAGGATGCCCTGCATGCGCTGGTCGTATTGGAGGCCGGCGTCGGCGCGCAACTGCTGCAGCACCTCGCGGCTGTAGGTGCCCAGGCGCACGA
>NZ_JBFTPJ010000673.1:0-3313 GCF_056398445.1 Variovorax sp. 01T439_2 | reverse complement strand
GAAGAAAGAGAATCGGAAAGCGTTGTAGTTCCGGATATCGGCGAGACCGCGCGACCGGAAGCATGGACGTTGCATAACTTCGTTGATATCAACGTTTCCGGCGTTGGCTAGGCCGCCCGGAGCGTTCGGACTTGTGCGTTTCCGGCAAGTTGGCCCAGGTAGTCCGCCCAGCGCTGCATCATTTCCTTGCGCTTGTCCATGAACTCCGCGCGGTCGTAGGCCGTACCCAGCGGCCCGCTCTTGCCATGGGCAAGCTGTGCCTCGATGACGTCAGGCGAAATGCCGTGCAGTTGCTCTGCCATGACCGTGCGGGCCATTGCCCGAAAGCCATGGGCGGTCATCTCGTCGTTGGTGTACCCCAGCCTTCGCAACGCGGCGTTCACGGTGTTTTCGCTCATGGGGCGCTCTCCCGTGCGGATGCTGGGGAACACGTATCGGCCATGGCCGGTCAATGGCGCAATTTCCTCCAGGGTCTGCAGTGCCTGCTTCGCCAGCGGCACGAAGTGGGGGCGGCCGTTGCGCTTTTCATGGAGCCGGCGCTTCATGTCCTGCGCCGGGATGGTCAGCATCGCCTTTTCGAGGTCGATCCAGGCCCATTCCATCGCACGGATGTTGCCGGGGCGCTGGAAGAGCAGGGCGGACAGGAGGAGGGCGGCGCGGGTGATCGGCTGCCCGCTGTAGCCGTAGATGGCGCGCATCAGTTCTCCGACCTTCTGCGGCTCCAGAACGGCGGCCATGCTCTTGGTGATCACCGGTCGGAGCGCGCCGTGCAGGTCGGGCGCCGGATTGCTCGCGCAACGGCCCGTCTGCACACCGTAGCGGAACACCTGTCCTGCGCACTGGCGCAGGGTGTGGGCCGTCTCGATGACGCCTCGGCCCTCGGCGCGCTTGAGCGCGTGCAGAAGATCCCTGGCCTGGATCGTGGCGATCGGCAGCTTGCCGATGTAGGGGAACAGGTCCTTGTCCATGATGCGCAGCCAGCGCTCCGAATAGGATGCGCTCCAACTGCTGGCCTTGGTGGCGTGGAATTCCCGCGCCAACGCCTCGAAGGTGTTGGCTGCTTCCACTGCCCGGGACAGCTTCTCTGCGCGCTTCGCGAGGCCGGGGTCGACGTTGTCGGCAAGCAGTTCGCGGGCCTTGTCGCGCCGCTGCCGCGCCTTCGCGAGCGAGACCGCGGGGTAGACGCCCAAGGCCAGCGTCTTCGCCTTGCCGTTGAACCGGTAGTCCATGCGCCAGTACTTGCCTGCGGCTTTGACGCGCAGGTACATGCCGCCGCCGTCTGCGTAGCGCTCGCCGATCTCACTGCCCTTGTGCTTCACTTGCCTCACGAAAGTGTCTGTCAGCATTGGGTTTTTCTCCTTGCTGTCGGTACCTGGCTTTGGCGGCCGGGCAGATACCTGCAGAAGTACCGACAAAGTACCGACAAGACATGCTATGCCCCGACCTGTCGTGGCACAAAGAAAAACCCGCTTCTCCTCGAAGGAGAGCGGGTTTCAGGATGGTTCTGAGCGACTTGAAACTGGAAATTGGCCTGCCCGGAGGGGATCGAACCCCCGACAACCTGCTTAGAAGGCAGGTGCTCTATCCAACTGAGCTACGGGCAGATTCCGGGCCGAACGGAGCCCCGGATTCTACCCACATCCACCCTGGAGCCCGGCGTGCCGGAGGGCGCTCAGATCTGGACGAAATCGCCGACCGGCTCGAAGTTCTGGGCGGCCCATGCGCGCAGCAGATCGAGCGTCTGCGCTTCCGAGGGCCCGTAGGTCTGGTGCTGTGCCAGCGGCGTGGAATTGATCTCTTCCGTGGCGCGCAAGGGGCGGCGGCGGGGCATCCAGTACAGCGTGGCAGTGTGCGAGACGAGGTCCTGCGTGACCTGGACCAGGCCAGTCTGGTTGCCAATCTTCAGTTCGTAGTAGGACACGCCAACCCCGGTCAGTGATGATGTTGAATCGACTGTACGCGAGGAATTCACCGCAGGCTTTGTTTTTGCCGCGGCCGAAAAACAAGATGCCTGCAACAACGTGAGTCATTGCAGGCATTCGTATTTTTCTTGGTCGGGGCGAAAGGATTCGAACCTTCGACCCTCTGGTCCCAAACCAGATGCGCTACCAGGCTGCGCTACACCCCGACAAGCCTTCTATTCTAGCCCGAATAACTGCGCCCTCAGCGCTTCGCGTATTGGGTCTTGCCGAAAAGGATCTCGCGCTCCTTGTCGCCGGTGATCGGCTGGCGCAGGTCGGCCAGCACTTTCACGCCGCGCTGCACGGCGGGGCGCGCGGCAATGCCGTCGAACCATGCCTTCAGGTGCGGGTAGTCGGTGAGCGTGATGCCCTGGTTTTCCCAGCTGCGCAGCCACGGGAAGATCGCGATGTCGGCAATCGAATAGGTCTTGCCGGCAATGAACCTGTTCTTCGACAGCTGCTTGTCGATCACGCCGTAGAGGCGCTTGGCTTCGTTGCTGTAGCGCTCGATGGCGTAGCCGATCTTTTCGGGGGCATACATGCGGAAGTGATGCGCCTGGCCGAGCATGGGGCCGACGCCGCCCATCTGGAACATGAGCCACTGCAGCACGTCGTAGCGCTCGCGGTCGGTCCTGGGCAGCAGCTGGCCGGTCTTGCCGGCCAGGTAGACGAGGATGGCGCCCGATTCGAAGAGCGAGATCGGCTTGCCGTCCGGACCATCGGGGTCGGTGATGGCGGGGATCTTGTTGTTGGGACTGATCTGCAGGAACTCGGGCGCGAACTGGTCGCCCTTGCCGATGTTGATCGGGCGGGCGTTGTACGGCAGGCCGCACTCCTCCAGCATGATGTGAATCTTGTGGCCGTTGGGCGTGGGCCAGGAATAGACCTCGATGGGCGATGCAGGCATGTCGCGGGCTCTCCGTTGTTGGGGTTGGTCGTGATGCGAGGCAGGCAGCATATACGCGGCCATCCGCACGTGTGCAGCGCCGGGAATTACGGGCGCAGCGCGGTCATGCAACGGCCGAGTTGGACGACAGGTGCTGGTGGATCAGCGCGACCACGGCCGCGCCTTCGCCGATGGCACCGCCCACGCGCTTGACCGAACCCGAGCGCACGTCGCCCACGGCAAAGACGCCCTGCACGCTGGATTCCAGCGCAGTGGAGGGTCGGGCCGGAAAGCCGCTGCTGGCCGCATCGCCCGTCAGCACGAAGCCATGCTTGTCGACCGAGACGCCGCAGCCGTCGAGCCAGCTGGTCTCGGGCTCGGCGCCCACGAAGAGGAAGATGTTGCGCGCATCGCAGTCGTGCTCGTTGCCCGTGGTCTGGCAGCGCCAGGTTGCACCGGTCAGTCC
>NZ_JBFTPJ010000672.1:0-3334 GCF_056398445.1 Variovorax sp. 01T439_2 | reverse complement strand
CGCAGATCGTGGGCGTGAGCTTCAGCATCGAGCCCGGCGCGGCGGCCTACGTTCCGCTGGCGCACAACTATCCCGACGCGCCCGCGCAGCTGCCCATCGACGAGGTGCTCGCCAGGCTCAAGCCCTGGCTCGAAAACCCCGCGAAAAAGAAGCTCGGCCAGCACATCAAGTACGACCGCCATGTGTTCGCCAACCACGGCATCGAAGTGCAGGGCTATGCGCACGACACCATGCTGCAGAGCTACGTGCTCGAGGCGCACCGGCCGCACGGGCTCGCGAGCCTGGCCGAACGCCACCTGGGCCGCAGCGGCATCTCGTACGAAGACCTGTGCGGCAAGGGCGCGCACCAGATCCCGTTCAGCCAGGTCGACATCGCCAAGGCCGCCGAATATTCGTGCGAGGACAGCGACCAGACGCTCGACGTGCACCTCGCGCTGTGGCCGCAGATCGAGCGCGACGAGAAGCTGCGCTTCATCTACCAGCTCGAGATGGATTCGAGCGAGGCGCTCTACCGCGTCGAGCGCAACGGCGTGCTGATCGATGCGCCCACGCTCGCCGCGCAGAGCCACGAGCTCGGCACGCGCATCATGGCGCTCGAGCAGGAGGCCTACGAGATCGCGGGCCAGCCCTTCAACCTGGGTTCGCCCAAGCAGATCGGCGAGATCTTCTTCACCAAGCTGGGCCTGCCGGTGGTCAAGAAGACGCCGAGCGGCGCGCCGAGCACCGACGAGGAAGTGCTCGAGAAACTGGCCGAGGACTATCCGCTGCCGGCCAAGATCCTCGAGCACCGCGGCCTGTCCAAGCTCAAGGGCACCTACACCGACAAGCTCGGCCAGCTCGCCAACCCGCGCACCGGCCGCGTCCACACGCACTACGCGCAGGCCGTGGCGGTCACAGGCCGCCTGTCGAGCAACGACCCCAACCTGCAGAACATCCCGATCCGCACGCCCGAAGGCCGCCGCGTGCGCGAGGCCTTCATTGCGCCGCCCGGCAGCGTGATCGCGAGCGCCGACTACTCGCAGATCGAGCTGCGCATCATGGCCCACATCAGCGGCGACGAGTCGCTGCTGCGCGCCTTCAGGGAAGGCATCGACGTGCACCGCGCCACCGCGGCGGAGGTGTTCGGCGCCACGCCCGACCAGGTGTCGAGCGAGCAGCGCCGCTATGCGAAGGTGATCAACTTCGGGCTCATCTACGGCATGAGCAGCTTCGGCCTGGCGCGCAACCTGGGCATCGAGACCAAGGCCGCGGCCTCCTACATCGACCGCTACTTTGCGCGCTATCCGGGCGTGAAGGCGTACATGGACGAGACCAAGGCGCTGGCCAAGGAGAAGGGCTATGTCGAGACCGTGTTCGGACGGCGCCTGTACCTGCCCGAGATCAATTCGCCCAACGGCCCGCGCCGCGGCGGTGCCGAGCGCGCGGCCATCAACGCGCCCATGCAGGGCACGGCGGCCGACCTCATCAAGCTCAGCATGATCAAGGTACAGAACGTGCTTGACGAAGAGAAGCGCGCCACCCGCATGATCATGCAGGTGCACGACGAACTGGTGTTCGAGGTGCCCGAGGCCGAGATCGAATGGGTGCGCACCGAAATCCCGCGCCTGATGGCCGGCGTGGCCGAACTCAAGGTGCCGCTGCTGGCCGAGATCGGCATCGGACCCAACTGGGACAAGGCGCACTGATCAACCGACGAAAGAAAGAAGAAGCACGCACATGACATTCCAGCCCCGCAAATTCCTGCTCGCCGCCGTTTGCGCCGCCTGCCTGGGCACCGCGTTTGCCGCCCCCGATGCCCGCATCGCCTCGCTGGCCGCCAAGGAAAAGCCCGCGCTGCTCGAGACGCTGAAGGAACTGGTCTCGATCGAATCGGGCAGCCGCGACCTCGAAGGCCTGGAGAAGATCTCGGACCTCATCGCCGCAAAATTCAAGGCCATGGGCGGCGAGGTCGAGCTGGTCGACACCAGCGCCGAGGCCTACCGCATGGAAGACACGCCCGAGAAGATCGGCCGGGCCGTGCGCGCCACCTTCAAGGGCACGGGCAAGAAGAAGATCATGCTCATCGCGCACATGGACACGGTCTACACCGTGGGCATGCTCGACAAGCAGCCGTTCCGCGTCGAGGGCGACAAGGCCTATGGCCTGGGCATTGCCGACGACAAGCAGGGCGTGGCCGTCATCACGCACACGGTCGCGATGCTGCAGGCGCTGAAGTTCAAGGACTACGGCACGCTCACGGTGCTGATCAACGGCGACGAGGAAATCAGCTCGCCCGGTTCGCGCGCACTCATCACGCGGCTGGGCAGCGAGCACGACGCGGTGCTGTCGTTCGAGGGTGCTTCGGTCAAGGAAGACAAGCTCTCGCTGGCCACCGCGGGCATTGCCTCGGTCACGCTCAACGTCACGGGCAAGGCCTCGCATGCAGGCTCGGCGCCGGAGCTGGGCGTGAACGCGCTCTACGAGCTGTCGCACCAGATCCTGCAGATGCGCGACCTGTCCGACCCGGCCACCGGGCTCAAGATGAACTGGACCATCTCGCGYTCGGGCAGCAACCGCAACGTGATTCCGGCCAGCGCCACCGCGGGCGCCGACGTGCGCGTGCTCAAGGTGAGCGACTACGACCGCATCGAGCAGCAGGTGCAGGAGCGCGTGAAGAAGCAACTGATCCCGGAGGCCAAGGTCGCGATGAAGTTCGAGCGCCGCCGTCCGCCGCTCGAAGCCACCGGCGCCTCGCTCGCACTCGCCAGGCACGCGCAGCAGATCTACAAGGACGAGCTCGGCCGGCCGCTGGGCGCCGACGACAAGGTGGCCGGCGGCGGCACCGATGCCGCCTTTGCCGCGCTCAAGACCAAGGCGCCGGTGGTGGAGCGCTTCGGCCTGCAGGGCTTCGGCGCGCATTCGGCCGATGCCGAGTACGTGCTGGTCGACTCCATCGAGCCGAGGCTCTATCTTGCGACCCGCATGGTGATGGATCTCTCCCGCAGCAAGATCGCAGGCAACTGAGCCGGCCATGCGCCTGCGCCACATCGAAGTCTTCAACGCGATCATGCTCACGGGCAGCGTGAGCGCGGCGGCGCGGCTCATCAACATCACGCAGCCGGCGGTGAGCCGCACCTTGCAGCATGCCGAGCTGCAGCTGGGCTTTCCGCTGTTCCAGCGCGCCAAGGGCCGGCTCACGCCGACCACCGAGGCGCTCACGCTGTATCCGCACATCGAGCGGCTGTTTGCGCAGCTCGACGAGGTGCAGCGCCTCGCGGCCAACCTGCGCGCGGGCAGCGACACCGGCGAGCTGCGCATCCTGAGCGTGCTGGCGCTGAGCTACGAGGTGCTGCCG
>NZ_JBFTPJ010000671.1:0-3336 GCF_056398445.1 Variovorax sp. 01T439_2 | reverse complement strand
GTCTCGAGGAGTACCTGGAAACCAAGGCCATTCTCGGCTTCCAGGATGCCCCGGCACCCGCCGCCGAATGACAGATTTCAAGGAAGACATTGCGCATCGCGCAGGAGCAATCATGACCGTGGCCCTCGTACTGCACCGCGCCGGCGGCGCCCCCCTTTCCACCGCCTTCCGCAGGGCGCCGTTCGGCAAGGACGATCCCTTTGCGCGGCACCGCGAGATCGCGTGGGAAGGACCTGGCACGATGAGCGCGGGCCGCACCAGCTTCATCGGCGAGCTCGAAGTCGCCAGCTATCCCAACATCGAAACCATCGTCGTGGTCGAGGGCGAGCTGACCCTGACGGCAGCCGGCGCGGCCCCGCTGGTGGTCGGCCCCGAGGCGGGCGCCGTCATCGGATGCGGGACCTCGCTTCGCATCCAGGCCGGATCCCGCGTGCGCTTCGTGTTCTGCGCCGCCGCTTGCGAGAGGCCGACGAAGCGCGGCGTCTTCCCGCTGCATGCCGACGCCGACTTCAAGCCCACGGCCACGCTGCCCGCGGAAGTGCTGCTGGGCCCCCAGCCGGAATGCCGCAGCGACAAGGTCTTCATCGACGATGGCGCGCAGTACAGCGCCGGCGCCTGGGACTCGACCCCCTACCACCGCATCGTTCGGCCGCACCGCATGAACGAGTTCATGCATCTGCTGGCCGGCAGCGTGCGCTTCGCAGCGCCTGATGGCAGCGTGCTTTCCACGGCAAAGGGCGACGCGCTTTTCGTGCCACAGGGCGCACCGATCGGCTGGGAAAGCAGCGATCGCGTGGCAAAGTTCTACGTGTGCCAAAGCGTTGCGGCTTGAGCGGGCGAGCGAGATCCATCATGTCGCCTCCGCTGCAACACATCCAGACTTCGCCCACGCTGCCGGCTTCGGCCGATGTCGTCGTGATCGGCGGCGGCATCATCGGCGTCTTCAGCGCCTATTACCTGGCCCAGCGCGGCCTGTCGGTCGCCCTGGTGGAGAAGGGCCGGATCGGCGCCGAGCAGTCGAGCCGCAACTGGGGCTGGTGCCGGCAGCAGAACCGCGATGCCCGCGAACTGCCGCTGGCAACCAAGAGCCTCGAGCTCTGGGAACGCTTTGCCGCCGAGAGCGGTGAGGACACCGGCTTTCATCGCTGCGGGCTGCTGTACCTCAGCAACGACGAGGCCGAGATTTCCCGCTGGGCCAGCTGGCGCGAGTTTGCAAAGACCGCCGGCGTGACGACCCACATGCTGAGCGCCCGCGAGGCCGCCGAGCGCGGCCATGCGACCGGCCGCGCCTGGAAAGGCGGCGTCTTCTCGCCCAGCGATGGCACCGCCGATCCTGGCAAGGCCGCGCCGGCCGTGGCCGCTGCGCTCATCAAGCTCGGCGGCAGCGTCCACCAGAACTGCGCGGCACGCGGCATCGAGACCGAAGGCGGACGGGTCAGCGGCGTGGTCACGGAAGCCGGGGTCATCAAGACCAGGACGGTCGTGATGGCGGGCGGCGCCTGGGCGTCTTCGTTCTGCCGGCAACTGGGCATCCGCTTTCCGCAGGCCTCGATCCGCCAATCCATCCTGAGCGTGTCCCCTGTGGAGCAGCGCCTGCCGGATGCCGTGGTGAGCGCGGGCGTGTCCGCCACGCGCCGCAACGACGGACGCTATGCACTGGCCATCAGCGGCCGCGCGCGCGTGGACCCGACCGGGCAGTTCATGCGCTTCGCGCCGCAATTCGTGCCCATGTTCGCCAAGCGCTGGCGCAACCTTCGCCCGGGCGGCCTGGAAGCCATCCGCAGCGGCCATGAAACGCTGGCGCGCTGGCGGCTCGATGCGCCAACGCCGATGGAGCGCGTGCGCATCCTCGATCCGAAGCCCGATCTGCCCACGGTGAGGGAGACCCACCGCCGCGCCATCGAACTGCTGCCCCAGCTGCGCGACGCCAGGATCACGCATGCCTGGGCTGGCTACATCGACAGCACGCCGGACGGTGTTCCCGGCATCGGCGAGGTGCCCGGCATGCCGGGGTTCATCCTGGCCGCGGGCTTTTCGGGGCACGGCTTCGGCATCGGCCCGGGCGCCGGCCACCTGATTGCCGACCTTGCCAGCGGCGCCGAACCGATCGTCGATCCTGCACCGTACAGGCCAGGACGGTTCAGCGGCTCGGCATGGGGCAAGGTCGCTGATTTCTAGGCTGCGCCTGCGGCGGGCCGCCGAAACGTTATTTGCTTTGCGTATCGAGCGGCGTGACCCGCCGCCCCTTCATCGCCGCGATGCGAAGACGAACAGAAACTAGGAAGCACGCGCGAGCGCACCCGCGCGCAGTCCGTCCATGACGAGATCCATGAGTCGCTTCAGGCGTGGTTGCCAGTCGCCCTTGGAGTCGATTTGCCAAATGCCTGCAATGGCCAGAAAAAAGTCATCCGTGGTGACGCCTGGCCGAATGGTTCCGGCTTTCTCGTTGGCCTGAAGCAGGCGTTGAGCAGCGCCGATCACTGGCGCATATCGAGACTCCTCCGAGCACTCAGGCGCACTGGAAGCTTGGCGCAAGGCATCGGCCAGGCCGGCCTTGGTCATGGCGTACTGGGCGAGACGGTCCATCCATTCCCGCAGCGCTTGTTGCGGCGGACTGGTCTGGAGCAGTTGCTCGGCGAGGTCCGCGACCTGCGCCATCTCGTAGCGATAAACCTCCCACACCAGTGCATCTCGACTGGGGAAGTTTCGATAGAAGGTCGCTTGCCCAACGCCGGCCTTCTTCGCGATGGCGCTCAGCGGAACGTCCACTGATCGTGTCAATTCGGCAATTGCCACTTGCAGGATCCGTTCGCGGTTCTGCAGTGCGTCCGAACGCAGTTGCGGGTCCATCTTCTTCGGCACTCGTGCCCCCTCCATCAAGCTCACTTGCAAAGCGGACAATTGTCCGGTATGGTTCGGCAAATGGACAACTGTCCGTTTTGGCTCATTTTATCTATCTCTCCCCATAGGAAATCCATGAAGTTCACAGGCAACACGATCTTGATCACCGGCGGCACCTCGGGCATCGGACTGGGCTTGGCGCTGCGCTTTCATCAGGCGGGCAACAAGGTCATTGTCGCGGGTCGACGCAAAGACTTGCTCGACCAGATCACCAATGAGCACCCGGGCATTGAAGCGCTCGAGCTCGACGTCGCAGACGCCGCATCCATCACCCGCGCGAGCAAAACGGTGGCGAGCAAGTACCCCGAACTGAACGTATTGATCAACAACGCGGGCATCATGCTTTGGGAAGATCTTCTTGAGCCGACCTCCCTCCAAATTGCCGAAGACACCGTCTCGGTCAACCTGCTTGGCACGATTCGGATGGTCTACGCC
>NZ_JBFTPJ010000670.1:0-3337 GCF_056398445.1 Variovorax sp. 01T439_2 | reverse complement strand
GCGATAGCTCGCGAGCAATCCTCTTTTTGCGTCGGCCGTCACCCTCCTGAGTTCCGCGAGGCTCTCCGGGGGCGCGGGCGGCGCGCCTACCGCCGCAGAAACACCCGAGATTCCGTCTACGAAAGGCCGGGGGTCGAAGCGCGGAGGCCCCTTGCCCTTGGCCGCTTCTGCTTTCGCGAGAAAGGTCGAGGTATCGAAGCCAAGCTTTTTCGATTGGACCGCATTGGCATCGGCGGCCTTGCCGATCGCCTCCCGCCCCTTCGCCAGCTTCTCCCGCTGCTCCTGCACCATGGCTTTCATCTTCTGCACATAGGCCGGGATCTCATGCAGCTTGGGCGGGGTGGTGATCGGCGGGGGCGGCAGGGCGAACTTGGCCGGATCTCCGCCGCTCGCCTTGAATGCTTCGGCCAGTTTGGCTTGGGCACGTTCGGCGCGAACTTTCATGTTGCGGGTGAGCGGGTCGGCGTCCCTGTCTTCTTCCTGGCTGTTCTCGAGCCACTGCCCAATCGAGTTCGGCGGCAGCAATTGATCGTCGCGCAATGCGTAGAGTGCGCCGTTCTCGGGATCGCAGCGCTGAATCAATACATCGCGGTACGAAGCCAAAGGCCGTTCCGACCCACCTTCCTCCATGGCAGCCATGACGTGGCTGATGTCGGATGCGTCGTCTTCCTCGATGCCGATGCTGCCGTGGTACACCAGCGCGACCTGCTCTCGATGGGGAAAAAACCAGGCCGTCGTGAGGCGCAGCGAGACTTCGTCAAAAATGCCCGACGCCAGTTGCCGGTTCTTTGCTTCACGGACGATGAACCCTCGCGCCTGCCAGTCGGGCAGGCGGCCGCGTTGCACCGGATCCTCCGGATGCATGTTCAGGATCTCGTAGCTGGCACCGGCCAGGCCGCGTTCGCCCAGCGCCAGCCACTGGTCTTCGGAGGCTGCATTGAAGTAGCCCCAGTCCATGTCCCTCGCGAAACCGGGATAGAGGTTCTGCTTCCAATGCTCGTCGTAGTCGCGCCCCATCTTGCGCATCCGCGAAGGCCTTGCCACATCGATCGGGCCGAAGCCTGCGGGTGCAGGCACCTGGCCCGGCCGCCACAGCAGTCCGTTCGCGTGTTCGATGTTGGGCACGCGCCGCACTTTCAACCCCTCGACGATGTCATCGTCATGTCCGATGCCCAGGGGGTTTTCCGCGAACCCTGGGCCCCCGAAGGCCTTGCGCCAGTCAAGGCGGATCGCATCGAATGGCTGGGGCGCGGTCGCCCGGCCGTCGATCCAGAATCGGTCGCCGAACACCAGGAGCGTTTTCTTGCGCGCCCCGACTTGCACGCTCACTGCACAGCGAGACTTGTCCGGCTGGTGCGCCGTGTGCGCAAAGCCCGATGCGATGAATTCGGCATTGTCCTTGGGCATGCCGAGATCAAACACCGTGTCGCCGCCCAGTTCATCGGTCAGGGTCTTCCAGATCTCGGGTTCCGGCACAAGCTGCTGCTGGCCCTTCAGGTTTGTCATTGCGATGACGGTCATCGCCAGATACTGGGCGCCGTTCCTCAGGTAGGGGCGCGTCAGGATGCTCAGGCGCAGGGGCTTGATGGTTTTCATCAGTAGGCGCTTGACGGTATTTCCAGCGGCGTGCGCTCCCGATCGATCGCCACCCGATCGGGCGCATCTCGCGCATAGATCACGTCGATCTTCTTGCCGACCGAGAAATTGGCCAGCAGTCCGAGTTCGATGAAAGTCGCAACCGGCACTTCGTGACGGTTTCCCGCCGCGTCTTCATATGCGAGCAACAGATCGGTGGCGGCGACTTCGTTGTTGCCATAGTTGCCGTTCTTGGTCAATCGATTCGCCTGCCTCGAGATGCCGACCACCACACCTTGCGCGCGCACGCCTTGGCCGCGCAGTGCTTGCCAGGTTTTTTCTTCGGCCATGTAGCGGGCGTTTGCAGCGTATGAGGAAACGATAACGTGTACCCCAAACACCCCCGCAATACCGCACAGGCCGAGGCACAGGGTTGCCGCCAGGATGTTCCACCAGCTCACTTGCGTTCTTTCGAAGGAATGCCGCGCATCAGGCCTTCATGAAAAGGCTCTTGAATGCCACTGCGATGTAGCCGGTCTTGAGACTGAGTCCGACTGTCGAGATGCCAACGGGATTGAGCTTGTATTTGAACTTCGCATCGATGATGCTGGTCACGGACAGGTTGATGAAGACGCCGTTGAACTGGCCGTTCACCCCCGAGAATTGCAGCTTCACGCCATTGACATCGACCGCCGCCACATTGACGCCCGTATGTTCGAGCGTTCCGTGGTTGTCCGTGTTGCGCCACCAGCCTTCCTTGGCTGCGTTGACGGTGTTGTCGCCCGCATTGATCGTCCGTCTGTCCGAGTTGTCAACAATGTCCGGCGCGTTATTGATCGTGGGTCCGGTCGTGGTGGTCGTGCTGCCCCCCGTGACGACATGCGTGTGGTTGCCCAGGACGTTGCTGGTGACCCCGCCATTCACCATGAAGGTAAGGCCGCCGCTGATGGTCTCGTTCACGCCTCCCGTGATCGTCTGGGTCACGCCGCCGGTGATCGTCGAGTTCACACCTCCACTGATCGTCTCGGTCGCACCACCGCTGATGGTTTCCGTGAACCCTCCGCTGACAGTGCGCGTTTCGCCGCCGCTGATCGTCTCGGTCGCGCCGTCCGAAATCGTCCGCGTCTCGCCGCCGGAAAYTGTCTCGGTCGCTCCGCCGGTCACCGTGCGAGTCTCTCCGCCGTCGATCGTCTCCACCGCGCCCTCGGTGATATGACGTTCTTCGCCGGCTTTGTAGGTGGCCGATTCATGCCCCACGATGATGGTCGTGCGCGTGCCACCGGTGTCGTGGGTCTCGTTCTTCTCCACCGAGACATTCAGGTCGCGCTCTGCATGAAGCGCTACGTATTCAGCGCCCATCTTGTCTTCGAAGACGAGCGAGTTGGCGGTTTCCGGCGAGCCGCCCGGCGTAGAACGCGTGACGAACCCGCTCTTGGTCTGCTCGCCCGGCAGATTGAAGGGTGGCATCTGGCGCGGGTTGTAGACCCGCCCCACGACGAGCGGCCGGTCGGCCCGCCCGTCGACGAAATCGATCACCACTTCCTGGCCGATGCGCGGCGTGAAAACAGCACCAAAGCCGTCGCCTGCGATGACATGGGACACACGCACGAAGCACGAGCAGTTCTCGTTGCGGCGCCCGCTGCGGTCCCACCGGAACTGCACCTTGACGCGGCCGTACTGGTCAGTCCAGATTTCCTCGCCTTCGGGGCCGACCACCACCGCGGTCTGCGGACCGGTGGTCCTGGGGATTTGCGTGATCCGG
>NZ_JBFTPJ010000669.1:0-3344 GCF_056398445.1 Variovorax sp. 01T439_2 | reverse complement strand
GAGCAAGACCCAACTCGATGGCGCCAAGGTCGCCATTCTCGTGGCCGACGGCTTCGAGCAAGCCGAGATGACGGAGCCGCGCAAGGCGCTCGATGCGGCCGGCGCCGCCACCAAGATCGTCTCGCCGAAGGACAACACCGTGCGCGGCTGGAAGCACCACAAGCCAGCCGATGAATTCAACGTCGACATACCGCTGCCGCAGGCCGCCGCGCACGAGTTCGATGCGCTCGTGCTGCCCGGCGGGGTGATGAACCCCGATGTGCTGCGCATCAACGAGGAGGCCATCGCCTTCGTGCGCGATTTCTTCAAGGCCGGCAAGCCGGTGGCCGCGATCTGCCACGGACCGTGGACGCTGATCGAGGCCGGCGCGGTGCGCGGCCGCACGATGACCTCGTGGCCCTCGCTGCGCAGCGACCTCACGAATGCCGGCGCCAAGTGGGTGGACCGCGAAGTGGTGGTCGACGGCAACCTCATCACCAGCCGCAAGCCGCAGGACCTGCCGGCCTTCGACCGCGAGATGGTCCGGCTGTTCGCGGATGCGCGGGCCCACGCCTGAGACGGCTCAATGCAGCGGGCGCCCGGCGGGCTCGGTGCGGCCCTGCAGCTCGGAGATTCCCTCGGCCGTGTCGTGGCAGCTGAGTTCGTTGGTCACCGCCTGCACGCCCCGCATCTGCTTCAGCTCGTAGAGCAGGTCGTCGAGCTCCCGGGTCAGGATGTGGCCCCGCAGGTGGACGCTGCCCCGGTCGACTTCCACCTCGATCGACCTCGGATGGCTCACGACCCGTCCGAGCCGTGCGCGGATGCGCTCGTGCAGTTGGGAGTCGGTCTCCGGTTCGCCGCCTCCGGTGCGATCGAACCGGCCGGTGGCCATGTATCCCTTCAGGTGGTCCGCCGCTCTCTTGCCTGCGGATTCGGCCATGTCCGCGGCCTCATGCCCGGCCGCAATGGCCTTGTCGCGCGCGAGCGCCCGGCGGCGCCGGCCGCTCTGGTGATCGAGGTAGTACATGGCCACAGTGCCCGCAGCCACGCCGGCTGCGAAGGAAACGAAATCGCGCATGGTGGTGCTCCTGTTCCTGGTGTGTGGATGGACGACTTTTCACTACTTTGCGCGGGCCGCAAGGGCCGTCTGTCGGACATCGTCGATGGATGGCAGCCGCAGCAACTGTCGTTGCGGCGCGCCCGAATTCCTTCGCACGCGGCAGGGGCTTGCCAACGTCCGAACATAGGGTTGGAGCGTCGCCGTGCCTGCGCGGAGGCGACGTGTTTCGCCACCACACTTGACGGGAGATCATCATCATGAATGCCCTGACCCGCATGGAACGAATAGCGGCTTCACGCTCGGCAGCGAGGTGGACGACAAGACCGCCGTCGCCAGGCTGGAGGACGGCGTGCTGAAGATCGAGCAGGCCTTCGCATGACCATTCAATGGGACGAGCTCGACACTGCATACGATGCCTGGCGCGCGGAGCGCGACAAGTTCGACCGCTGGATGACGGCCATTGCCGCCGGCGAGCCGTACGACAAGGCCGAACTGCAACGAGACATCGAAGAGCTCGACGCGAGGCACCAGGTCTTCCTGGAGAAGGCCAGGCCGTTCGTGCAGTCGGCCGCCTAGCTCGACGGGCTTGCCATGGGCACGAGGATCGTTCAGTTCCTGGCCATTGCGATCGGCGCTCTCGCGCTGATTCCCTCGGGCGCCCACCTGGCGGCGCTCCCGAACAAGATCGGCCTCGGCCAGCCGGAGTATTTTCTGGTGCAGGGCATCTACCGCGGCTGGGCCGTGCTCGGCTCGCTGTGGGTGGCGGCGCTGGTGGTGAACATCGCCCTTGCGGTCGTCGTCCGCTCGCAGCCCCTGCCGTTCTGGCTCGCGCTCGGTGCCGCGGCCTGCATCGCGGCAATGTTCGCGATCTTCGTGGCATGGACCTTGCCGGGCAACCAGGCCACGCACAACTGGACCAGCGTCCCGGCCAACTGGGAGATCCTGCGGCGCCACTGGGAGTACTCGCATGCGGTGAACGCGGCCATCGTGTTCCTCGCGCTCTGCCTGGTCACGGCGTCGGCGTTGTCCTGGCGGCGGGCGTGACTGCCGCGGCATCCGTGGGCAGCATCGAGCCCACGGCGCGCCACACCATGTGCTCGGCCAGCGTGTCGTACAGCGGCCGGCTGATCATGCGCGAGACCAGGCTGGACAGCATGGCAGCCGCCATCAGGCTCAGCACCATCGAATGGCCATCGACCATTTCCATCACGATGATGAAGGCGGTGAGCGGCGCCTGCGTGACCGCAGCCAGGAAGCCGGCCATGCCCATCGCGATCAGCGCAGGGCCGAGATCGCGGCTGGCCAGCGCGGCCACCGCGTCGCCGATGCCCGCGCCGATGGACAGCGAAGGCGCGAAGATGCCGCCCGGCACGCCGCTCCAGGCCGTGAGCCAGGTGGCGACGAACTTGAGCACGGTGTTGAGCGGCGTGAGTTCGTCATGCCCCTGCAGCATCTGCTTCACGGCCTCCGACCCGGCGCCGAAGGTGACACCGCCGGTGACGAGCCCGATGATGGCCACGGCCAGGCCGCAGGCAGCCGCGAAGCGCACCGGAAAGCGCGCGCGCCAGCGGTTGAGGCGCCCCGGCGCGCCCGTGAGCGAGGCGATCAGCAGGCGCGCGAACAGGCCGCCCGCCGCGCCGCTGAGCAAGGTGACCAAGAGGCCCGGCCCGAGCGCATCCCACCCGAGCCGCGGCACGCGGATCACGCCGAAATAGCTGCTGTTGCCGAACACCGAGACGGCCACCAGGCCCGCCAGCACGATGGCGGTGATGATCAGGCCGCTGGAACGCGCCTCCAGGCGGCCCGAGAGCTCCTCGATCGCGAACACCACGCCCGCGAGCGGCGCATTGAAGGCGGCCGCGATGCCCGCCGCGCCGCCGGCCACCAGCAGCGCGCGCCCRTCGATGGTGGTGCGCGGCGACAGCCAGCGCCGCGCATGCTGCATCACCCCGGCCGCCACCTGCACCGAAGGCCCTTCGCGCCCGATCGAAAGCCCCGCCGCGAAGCCCGCCGCGCCGAGCCCGATCTTGGCGACCGTGAGGCGCAGCGATGCGAAGCTGAAGCGCCGTTCCTCCGGCAGCGTGGCGTGCAGCGCCGCCTTGATCTGCGGAATGCCCGAGCCTCCAGCGCCCGGGAAGAAGCGCAGCGTGAACCACGCGATGGCGGCGGTGAGCAGCGGCGTGGTCAGCAGCACGGCCCAGGGCCACGCGCGGTGGAAGCGCTGGAACGCGCCGAACACCCAATCGCTCGCAAGCGTGAAGCCCACCACGAAGAGCCCGGCCGCAATCGCATAGCCCAGCACGAT
>NZ_JBFTPJ010000668.1:0-3350 GCF_056398445.1 Variovorax sp. 01T439_2 | reverse complement strand
GCACCGGCCTCGCCGCCCGCCTACGTCGCGATGGGGCATCTTTTTTTCGGGTCGCTCGACGCGTTTCTCTTCGCCTTCGGGCCGCACGCCGGCGCCATCGCCGCGGACATTCCCAACTACACCAACGTGAAGCCGACCGTCCAGATCAGCGAAGTCCTGGTCGGCTGACCCGGGACGTACAAGAACGAGATCCCAATGAGGACATACGACAAGTTTTTCATCAACGGCTCTTGGATGGCCTCCCGGTCCCGCGAGTTTGCCGACGTGGTGAATCCGTCTAGCGAAGCAGTCATCGGGCGCGTCTGCATGGGCGATGCCGACGACGTGGCCGCTGCGGTGGAAGCCGCTTCTGCCGCGTTCGACAACTGGGCGAACACCCCGCCCGCCGAGCGCGCTGTCTGGCTCATGAAGATTCAGGCCGGTCTGCAGGCACGCGCAGAGGAGATCGCGCAACTGATCTCTGCGGAGGTGGGTACGCCCATCGGGTTCTCGCGGTTCGCCCAGGCGGGCCTGCCCATCGGCTCCTTCGGCGTGGCCGCGCAATTGCTGGGCGACTACGCATTCAGCGAGTCCGTGGGCAACTCCGAAGTGGTGCGCGAAGCCGTTGGCGTGGTCGCCTGCATCACGCCGTGGAACTACCCGCTGCATCAGATCGCGGCCAAGGTGGCGCCGGCATTGGCTGCCGGCTGCACCGTGGTGTTGAAGCCTTCGGAAGTCGCACCGCTGAACGCTTTCCTGCTGGCCGAGGTCATCGAATCGATCGGTCTGCCCGCAGGTGTCTTCAACCTTGTGTGCGGCGCCGGTCCCGTGGTGGGCGAGGCGCTGGCGTGCCACCTGAAGGTGGACATGGTGTCGTTCACGGGCTCCACCCGGGCCGGCAAGCGCGTCTCCGAACTGGCCTCCCAGACCGTCAAGCGGGTGGCGCTGGAACTGGGCGGAAAGTCGGCCAACATTCTGCTGGACGACGCCGATTTCAGCCACGCCATTCCGGGAGTCATCCAGGCCTGCTATCAGAACTCCGGGCAAACCTGCACCGCGCACACGCGCCTGCTTGTGTCCGAGAAGCGCTACGAGGAGGCTGCCGCACTGGCTGCCAAAGCGGCACGCCAGACCCGGATCGGCGATCCGTTCGCAGCCGAAACGAACCTGGGCCCGCTCGTCTCCGAGACCCAGCGCGAGCGCGTGCGCAGCTTCATCCGGAAGGGCATCGAGGAGGGCGCGGAGCTGCTCGCGGGCGGCGCTGAGGCGCCGCGCGACCTGCCCGTCGGCTACTACGTCAAGCCCACCGTGTTTGGGCGCGTGACATCCGACATGACCATCGCACGCGAAGAGATCTTCGGGCCCGTGCTGTCCATCCTGACCTACCGGGACGAAGACGATGCAGTACGCATTGCCAACGACTCCGTGTACGGGCTGGGTGGCGGCGTTTGGAGCGGCAATGTCGAGAGCGCCAAGCGTGTAGCGCGCCGGTTGCGCACCGGCCAGGTCGAGATCAATGGCGGCGGCTTCAACCTGATGGCGCCATTCGGTGGCTACAAGCAATCGGGCAACGGGCGCGAGCTGGGCAAGTTCGGCTTCGAGGAATACCTCGAATACAAGTCGATGCAGATGCCACCGCGCTGAGTCGCCGGCACCGGCACGTGATGCGGGGCAGGGCGCGCGACACGCGGCCTGCCCGGCTTGGCCCCTGCGCATCGCTCGCAGCGACACACACAACAAGAACGAGATGGAAGACACAAGATGACTGACGACATACACCGGTTCCTCCCTGGACAGATGATGAGCACCCCGTTGCTCATCTCCGCCATCCTGCAGCGCGCCGACCGGTATTTCGGCGATGTGGAGGTGGTGTCGCAGTTGTCTTCCGGCGGCACGCATCGCTACACCTATCGCGACTGTCATCGTCGCGCGCGCCAGCTTGCTGCAGCCATGGTGACACAAGGCATGCGCATGGGCGACCGCGTTGGCACGCTTGCATGGAACAGCTACCGGCACCTGGAGGCCTACTACGCGGTGGCGGGTGCGGGCTCGGTGTTGCACACGCTCAATCCGCGCCTGTTCCAGGAGCAGATCGTCTACATGGTCAACCATGCGCAGGACGGTTGGCTCCTGTTCGATCCGGCCTTTGCCAGGCTCGTCCAGGCCATTGCACCGCATTGTCCGGGCGTGAAGGGATGGATCGCGCTGTGCGGGCGCGACGAGATGCCGCAGATGGATGGCATGCCGGCGTTGCTGTGCTACGAAGAGTTGCTGGACGCCAGTGCGGACACCTACGAATGGCCGCAGTTGGATGAGAACGCCGCTTCGGGCCTGTGCTACACATCGGGCACAACGGGCGATCCCAAGGGTGTTCTCTACTCTCACCGATCCACCGTCCTGCATGCCATGTCGTCCTCGCTGCCCGATTCTTTCGGGTTGTCGGCGCGGGACGTGGTCTGCCCCGTCGTCCCGATGTTTCACGTCAACGCCTGGGGGTTGCCTTATGCGGCGGCGATGACCGGCGCGAAGCTTGTCCTTCCCGGGGCGGCGCTGGACGGAGCCTCGGTGTACGAGCTTTTCGAACGGGAGGGCGTGACCTTCTCGGCGGGAGTGCCGACGGTGTGGATGGGCTTGCTCGACCATGCCGCCAAGCAGGAAGCCGGTTTCTCGACCTTCAAGCGCACCGTGATCGGCGGCTCCGCGTGTCCCGCCGCGATGATGAAGGTTTTCCGCGAGCGCTACGGCATTGAGGTCGTCCATGCGTGGGGCATGACCGAGACCTCGCCGTTGGCCACCACCGGCAAGCTGTTCGCCAAGCACGACAGCCTTCCCGAGGCAGAGCGGCAGGCGATCCTCGGCAAGCAAGGCACCACCATCGTCGGTGTCGACATCAAGATCGTCGATGACGAAGGACGAGAACTGCCTTGGGACGGCGAGACGGCGGGCAACCTGATGGCCAAGGGTCCGTGGGTCGTCGAGCGTTACTTCCGCGACGCAGCGTCGGCGACGAACGTCGATGGCTGGTTCAACACTGGCGACGTGGCCACCATCGATGCCGACGGCTACTTGAAGATTACCGACCGCAACAAGGACGTGATCAAGTCCGGCGGCGAATGGATCAGCTCCATCGAACTGGAGAACCTCGTGATGGCGCACCCGGCCGTGCAGCAGGCGGCCTGCATCGGCGTCTATCACCCCAAGTGGGATGAACGGCCTCTGCTTGTCGTCGTGAAAAGGCAAGGCGCCGCGCTGGAGAAAGAGCAGCTGCTCGATTTCCTCGACGGCAAGGTTGCGAAATGGTGGCGGCCCGACGAGGTGGCGTTTGTCGAATCGCTGCCGCTGGGTGCCACAGGCAAGGTGCTCAAGAACAA
>NZ_JBFTPJ010000667.1:0-3357 GCF_056398445.1 Variovorax sp. 01T439_2 | reverse complement strand
TCACCCCGCGAGCCCCAGTTCTTCAGAATGACCGACACGCCTTCGCTGCACATCGTCTGCCCGCATTGCCACACGACCAACCGCGTGCGCGCGGCGCAGCTGGGCAGCGCGCCCGACTGCGGCAACTGCCACCGCGCACTGTTCACCGGCCATTCCACCGCGCTGCCGGACGAAAAGACCTTCGACCGCCACATCGCACGCAATGAAATCCCGGTGCTGGTGGACTTCTGGGCGCCCTGGTGCGGCCCCTGCCGCCAGATGGCGCCGGGCTACGAACAGGCCGCGGCGCAGCTCGAACCGCAGGTGCGGCTCGCCAAGGTCGACACGGAAGCCGTGCCGGCACTGGGCGCGCGCTTCAATATCCGCAGCATCCCGACGCTGGCGCTGTTCCGCGGCGGCCGCGAAGTGGCACGCCAGGCCGGCGCCATGGGCGCGGCGGACATCGCGCGCTGGGTCAAGGCGCACGGCGCGGGCTGAGCTGCATCGGGCGGCTCAGAGCGGCGGCAAGGGCCGTGAGGGCCGCCTGCGCTCGCGGCGCGGCGCAGCCGGCGGCTTGCCCGGCCCTTCCTGGCCGAACGCGAGCGTGCTTTTCACGCGCTCCACGCCGCCGGCCGTGACCACGCCGCCCGCGGCCTTTTCGAGCTGCTCGACCATGCGCGCAATGCGGTCAGCCACGTTCTCGTTCGACAGCTTCTCGCGGAACAGCTCGACCATGAGCGGAAACGAAAAAGGCGTGGGCCGCTCGAGCGGCTTCAGCACCAGCTGCTGGGTCGCCATGCGTGCGAGGCTGGCTGCCAGGCGGCCGATTTCAAGCTCCTGCGCGAGCAGTTCCTGCTCGGCCTGCAGCAGCAGCTTGTTCGCCGGGTCGTACTTGCGGAACACCTCCCAGAACAGCGAGGACGAGGCCTGCAGCTGCCGGCTGCTGCGCTTCTCGCCCGGATAGCCCTGGAAGATCAGCCCCGAGACGCGCGCAATCTCGCGGAAGCGGCGCTGCGCGAGTTCGCCCGCGTTGAGCGAGGCCAGCACCTCGTGCAGCAGCGTGGCATGCGCATCCTCGCCCTGCGGCAGGCGCAGCACCTGGGGCAGCAGCGCGGGCCAGTCGACCGGCGTGGCGCTCAGCAGCTCGAAGCCGTAGTCGTTCACCGCAATGGAGAAAGTGCGCGCCTCGTGCTGCGCCACGCGCCAGGCCAGGAGGCTCGCAAGTCCCATGTGCACGTGGCGTCCCGCGAAGGGATAGAGGAACAGGTGCGAGCCTTCGCGCGTGGCCAGCGTTTCGGCCAGCAGCGTCTCGGGCGTGGGCAGGGCCGACCATTGCTGCTGGATCTCGAGCAGCGGCCGCACGCACTGCAGCTCGGGCGAGTTGTAGCGCCCCGCGCCGGCCAGCGCGAGCTGCTGCACCACCGCATCGGCCAGCGTGGTCGACAGCGGCATGCGCCCGCCGTTCCAGCGCGGCACCGCGGCGCGCTTGCCGGTGGCGCGCCGCACCCAGGCCGTCATGTCGTGGATGCGCACGAGTTCGAGCAGCCGCCCGCCAAACAGGAAGCAGTCGCCGGGCTTCATGCGCGCCACAAAGCCTTCCTCGACGCTGCCGATCCTCGCGCCGCCCATGTACTGCACCGCCATGCTCGCATCGCTCACGATGGTGCCGATGTTCATGCGGTGGCGCCGCGCGAGCCGCGCATCCGGTACGCGCCAGACGCCCTCCGCATCAGGCACCGCGCGGCGGTAGTCGGGATACGCGGCCAGCGATGGCCCGCCCTGCGAGACGAAGGCCAGGCACCACGCCCAACTCTCGCGCGACAGATCCGCATAGGCGGCGGTGCCGCGCACTTCGGCATACAGGTCGTCGGGCACGAAGCCGCCGCCGAGCGCCACCGTCACCAGGTGCTGCACCAGCACGTCGAGCGGCTGCACCGGCGTGTGGCGCGCCTCGATGTGGCCGGCCGCAATGGCCGCGCGCGCCGCGGCGCCTTCGACCATCTCGATGCTGTGCGTGGGCACGAGCGTGATGCGCGAGGGCCGGCCCGGCGCATGGCCCGAGCGCCCCGCGCGCTGCAGCAGCCGCGCCACGCCCTTGGGCGAACCGATCTGCAGCACGCGCTCGACCGGCAAAAAGTCGACGCCCAGGTCCAGGCTCGAGGTGCAGACCACGGCCTTGAGCTCGCCGTTCTTGAGGCCCAGCTCGACCCACTCGCGCACCGCGCGGTCGAGCGAGCCGTGGTGCAGTGCGATGAGGCCGGCCCATTCGGGCCGCGCCTCGAGCATGGCCTGGTACCAGATCTCCGATTGCGAGCGCGTGTTGGTGAACACCAGCGTGGTGCTGCTGGCGGCAATCTCGTCGAGCACCTGCGGCAGCATCGTGAGGCCCAGGTGCCCGCCCCACGGAAAGCGCTCGGCGCGGCCGGGCAGCAGCGAATCGACCACCAGCTTCTTGGGCACCGCGCCCTGCACCAGCACGCCTTCTTGATCACCGAGCAACGCGTGCATGGCCTCCTGCAGGTTGCCGAGCGTGGCCGACATGCCCCACACCGCGAGCCCCGCATTCCAGCGCCTGAGCCGCGCGAGCGCCAGCTGCACCTGCACGCCGCGTTTGTTGCCGAGCAGCTCGTGCCATTCATCGACCACCACCATCCTCACGCGGCCCAGCACCTCGCTCGCGTCGGCGCGCGCGAGCAGCAGCGACAGGCTCTCGGGCGTGGTGACGAGCACCGTGGGCAGGCGCTCGTTCTGCGCGCTGCGCTCGGCCGACGAGGTGTCGCCGCTGCGCGCACCGGCGCTCCAGCGGTGCAGGTCGATGCCCTGGGCATCCATGGCTTCGAGCGGCTGCTGCAGCGCGCGCAGCGTGTCGGCCGCGAGCGCGCGCATGGGCGTGATCCACAGCACGGTGAGCGGCGGCGGCGGCGTGGCCCTTGCGCTGCGCGAAGGCGGCGGCGCCGCGGACGAGAACGCCTGCAGCGCGCCGAGCCACACCGCGTAGGTCTTGCCCGCGCCGGTGGTCGCGTGCAGCAGCCCGGAGCGGCCCGCGGCCACGGCCTTCCATACGTCGCGCTGGAACTTGAAAGGCTTCCAGCCGCGCGCTGCAAACCAGGCGTCGAGCGCCGCCTTGACTACCGCTGCCTTGCTCCTTCCCCTTCCGGGGGAAGGCAGGGATGGGGGCTCGCGGCCTTCGACGACAGGCGGCGGGTTCTTGGTGCGCCGCTTGCCCCCACCCCGGCCCTCCCCCGGAAGGGGAGGGAGAAATTCGGGGTCCGGCGGCGCGGACCAGGCGTCGAGTGCCGCCTTGACTGCAGCTGCCTTGCTCCTTCCCCTTCCGGGGGAAGGCGGGGATGGGGGCTCGCGGCCTTCGAGGACAGGCGG
>NZ_JBFTPJ010000666.1:0-3374 GCF_056398445.1 Variovorax sp. 01T439_2 | reverse complement strand
GCAGTGCGAAGCACGGAGGTTAGCCAATGACCGCCGAATCTTCCACCCGGTCGGCACTCATGCCCGCGGGCGTGCTGCGTGCGTCGATCAACCTCGGCAACCCGATCCTCGCGCGCTGGGATGCGGCGCACGCGCAGGCGACCGGCGTGTCGGTCGATCTGGCCAAGGAACTGGCCAGGCGCCTGCAGGCCGAGCTGCAGCTCGTCGTGTTTGATGCCGCAGGGAAATCCGTCGCGGCCGTGACCGGCGAGCAGGCCGACATCGGCTTCTTCGCCGTCGATCCGCTGCGCGCAGAGGGCTTGCTCTTCACGGCGCCGTACCTGCTGATCGAAGGCAGCTACCTCGTGCGAGCGAACTCCGCGATCGCAGCCAACGAGCAAGTGGATGCCGAAGGCGTTCGGATCATGGTCGGCAAGGGCAGCGCCTACGACCTCTACCTGACGCGCGAACTCGAGCGGGCGCAGATCGTCCGTGCAGACACCTCTCCCGCGGTGGTCGACGAGTTTCTTGCTCAAGGCGTCGACGTGGCCGCCGGCGTGCGCCAGCAGCTCGCCTCCGACGCGGCAAGGCTGAAGGGCTTGCGGCTCCTGCCCGGAAGGTTCATGGTCATCCAGCAGGCGATGGGAACGCCGCGAAGCCGCGGCATTGAAGCCGCCAGCTATCTCAGCGGGTTTGTCGAGGAGATGAAGGCCTCGGGCTTTGTCGCCGAGGCCATGGTGCGCCACCACATCGAAGGTGCGGTGGTTGCGCCGTCGAGGGATGCCTGACGGACTTCGGCATCCGCCGTCCCAGGCGTCGAAGCGCACGATGAGCTGCGTCCTCGTATACGTTGACGTGACCGTCAAGCTCGGCGCGTTGATGGCCGCGAGCATGTCGCCCGCGCTGGGGATGAAGCCGGGCTTGAAGCCCAGGTTCAGTATTTCGTCGATGCGCCCGAACGGCTTTCGAACGTGTGGGTGAGCTGGAACTTCCTGCTGGAATGGACGCGGAGCTCCGGGCCTGCGCTACCTGGGCAGCGTGAGCAACGTCATTCCTTCCATCCTTCGACGGGCTCTTGCAACTGCTCGCTTCGTTCGCAGGCCTGCGGAAAGTCTGGAGGAACGATACCCAGTTGCTCCGGCATCTGCATGAACGCACGCCAGTGCGTTGGGCGCGTATTGACAGGATGACGTCATCCGGTCGCAGCATCGCGTCGAATATAGATTCCGGTGGTGCCCTCGAAGCGGAATTCCTCCGGCAGGCGCACAGCTTGGCTGTCGCCGTTGGCAAAGAGCTTGGCGGTGGATTGCTGCATGACGCACTCCAAATAGACGATGTTCCTGCCGATATATACATCGCCTTGCCAGATCAAGGGGCTACGCCATCGGCAACATGGCCTGCATCGACGGCCGCTGGTTGAACCCGGCAAACCACTTCGCGCTGTTCGGCGCCTGCGCGCGCCAGTCCACCGAGGGAAAGCGAAAGTCCATGTAGCCCAGCGCGCAGCCGAAGGCGATGGCGCCGATGTCGATGCGCTCGCCGAACGGCGCCGCCGCTTCGAGCCATTCGAGACCGGTGCGCACCTTGTCCAGCTGGCCGTCGGTCCAGTCGCTCCAGCGCAGCGCCTCGGGGCGCAACATGGTCTCGTAACGAGCGAGCAGCGCGGCACCGGTCATGCCGTCGGCCAGCGACAGCTCGGTCAGGCGCGCCCAGCGCGCAGGTCCGGCGGCAGGGAACAGGCCGCCGCCGTGTGTCGTATCGAGGTACTCACAGATCACGCGGCTGTCGAACAGCACCTGGCCGTCGTCGGTGAGGAAGGTCGGCACCTTGCCGAGCGGGTTGTTTGGGAGGATGCTGGCGTCGCGCTTCACCGGGCCGGCGGCGCTGGGCAGCTTTTCGATGCGATCGGCCACGCCGAGT
This sequence comes from Variovorax sp. 01T439_2, assembly GCF_056398445.1. Classification (NCBI taxonomy): domain Bacteria; kingdom Pseudomonadati; phylum Pseudomonadota; class Betaproteobacteria; order Burkholderiales; family Comamonadaceae; genus Variovorax; species Variovorax sp. 01T439_2. The sequence goes on along the minus strand of NZ_JBFTPJ010000666.1, from coordinate 1,475 downwards.
TCGTGGGCCACGACCATGCACTTGCGCACGAAGGGAGACGCGGGAGAGAAGAAGATCTTCATGAAGGCGGTGTCTCGTGTTTCAGATGCATGCCACGATTGCGAGACAGAAATCGATGCCGTTCATGGGCAACCTTTCCGCTGCTCCGTATCGAGGCCCCAGATGAAGGCATCACTCGTCGACACGGCCACTGCGCCGGCCGCCAGTGCGCTGCGAACGTCGTGTGGCGTGCCAACGTCACGATCTTGTCGGCGCGGGTGATGGTTCCCACCACGGCGTGCAGCTTGCGCAATCCCACGTTCGCGACGATGGCGATCTCACTCGGGCTGTCGAGGAAGGCGTCAATCTGCTCCGTGCCGTAGAGCGTCGCGATGATCGGGTGCCGCGCAAGGYGCGCGCCGAGGGAGCGGTCCATTCGATGAAACCCAGTCTGCTTGGGCGGGCAGCTCGTCGGTCAGGCCGAGCTTGCCAAGGTTCAGGATGTTCTTGGGTCCAGCGTGCGCATGATGGCCTGCAGCACCGCAAAGGCACTGCCCAGCGAATCGGCCATGTAGGGTTCACGAAGCAATCCCACGCCGTGGTGATGACTCAAGGCGGCATTGTGGYGCACCAGCACCGCATTGGCCGCATCTCAGGCGGCCCGGCCTTGAGGTTACCCGGAGCCCTTCTCTGCTTCCTTCGCCCATGCGGACCGCACGAGGCGAAGCGAGGCGGGCACGAAATGATGTCATGGCGCGAGGCCGGCTATGGCAAAGTTTGCCATCCTGGGTTAAAGTGCTTCAGATGACGACGATGAACATTTCTCTTCCTGACGAGATGAAGGCATTTGTGGATGCACAGGTCGCAGATCGTCGTTATGGCAATGCCAGCGAGTACATGCGTGACCTCATCCGGCGGGACTTGGCACGCGAGCAGTTCCGAGCCGCCATCCTTGCCGGCCTTGAATCCGGGCCTGCCGTCGAGTGGACACCGGCATATTTCAAAGGATTGCGAGCTGAGATCGCGCATGCCGTGGCGCTGAACGCGAAAGCGGCGGGCGCTCCCGCCGAGCGCAACGCCAGGACTGCATCCGCGAAGACCGTGAAGGCTGTGAAGAGGAAAGCGACTTGAGCGTGAAGGGCGCCAAGCGATTCCTTGTCCGCCCTCGTGCCGGTGCGCAGATCACCGCCGCGATTCAATACTACGCGGTGACCATGCAGGCTCCGAGCGCGGCCAGGGGCTTTGTGGATGAGCTGCAGAGTGCCTACGAACTCATCAAGCGCAATCCCGACGCAGGCTCGCCACGTCTTGAGGCCGAGTTGGGCATGCCCGGCCTGCGTTCATGGAGACTGCCCAAGTACCCCTACCTGATCGTGTATTTCCGGCACCCGGATTTTGTGGACGTGGTGGACGTGCCGCACACACGTACCAACTACTTGGCTGCGCTGATCAACGATCTTGGTTTGCCGTAAAACCATCGAGCTACGACAACATCG
>NZ_JBFTPJ010000665.1:0-3388 GCF_056398445.1 Variovorax sp. 01T439_2 | reverse complement strand
GTCCTGGAGCGATTGCCGTACAAAAAAGAGGCAAGACATGACCACCTCCATCAGTGGCAGCACCCTGGCTTACCTGATTCCCGGCGACCCCGTGCGCAATGTGCGCCTGCCGCGGATGTTCAACGCCGCCTTCGAGCGCTTCGGCATCGACGCGGTGCTGGTGCCCGTGCAGGTGCCGCTGCGCGATTTCGCGGTGTTCTTCAAGTCGGCCTTCCTCGCGCGCAATGTGCGCGGCATGGTGATTGCGCCGCCGCACAAGCCGCTGGCGGTCGACCTGCTCGACGGCTGCGGCCTGTTCGGCCGCGTGGCGGGCTCGGTCAACGTGGTGCGCCGCATCGAGAACAGCGAGCTGGAGGGCGACCTGTTCGACGGCGAAGGCCTGCTGGGCGCGCTCGACCACTTCAATATTCCGTTCCGCGGCAAGCGGGTGCTGATCCTGGGCGCCGGCGTGAGCGCCGCGGCCATCGGCGTGGCGCTGGCCGAAGGCGGCACGGTCGACGGCGCCGAGCACATCGCCTTCTACGACACCTCGGCCGGCAGGGCGGCCGGCGTGGCGGCCAAGCTCGACGCCTTCTTCGACGCCAACGTGGTGGCGGTCGACAGCAATGCGCCCGAAGGCTACGACCTCGTCATCAACGCCACGCCGCTGGGCCTGGACGAGGCCGACGCGCTGCCCGTGGACGTCGCGCGCATGGACGGCCATGCCGCGCTGTTCGACATCCTGCTGCGCAACCAGCCGACGCCGCTGGTGCGCGCGGCACGCGCGCGCGGCCTCAATGCGCAGGCCGGCTTCGAGATGCTGATCCAGCAGATGCCGCACTACTTCGGGTACTTCGGCCACAAGGATGCGGCCGAAGCGCTGCGCAAGGATGCGGATTTCCTGCGCGAGCTGATCTATCCGCCGGCCATGGCCGCAGAGATCAGGCAGCCCCTGCGCTACCAGTCCCCGAGCGTGGCCTGACAGAGGAAACCAATTTACAAGGAGGAGACGCAATGACAAGGATTTTCGACGGCTACTGCAAGCTGCTCGACATGCTGATCGCGCTGGCGCTTGCCATCATGGTGGTGCTGGTGTTCGGCAACGTGGTGCTTCGCTATGCCTTCAACTCGGGCATCACCGTGTCGGAGGAAGTGTCGCGCTGGCTGTTCGTGTGGGTCACGTTCCTGGGAGCGGCGGTCGCGGTCAAGGAGCGCGGGCACCTGGGCACCGACTTCCTGGTGGCCCGCCTGCCGGTGCTGGGCAAGAAGATCTGCCTGGTCGTGGGCCATCTGCTCATGCTGTATGCGACCTGGCTGCTGTTCAGCGGCAGCCTGGCGCAGGCAAAGATCAACTGGGACGTGGAGGCGCCGGTGACCGGCGCATCGGTGGCGATCTTCTACGCCTCGGGCATCGTGTTCGCGGTGTCGGCGGCGGTGTTCCTGCTGAGCGACCTGGTGCGCGCGCTCACCGGCCGGCTGGGCGAAGAGGAGCTCGTGATGGTGCAGGAGTCGGAAGACCTTGCGCAACTCGGGCGCGACGACGGCAACCCCCATGGCAAGCGCTGAGAGCCGGAGCCCCCAATGACCGTATTCATCTTCCTCGGCTCGCTGCTCGCCGCCATGGCGCTGGGCATTCCAATTGCCTATTCGCTGCTGCTTTCGGGCGTGGCACTGATGGTCCACCTCGACCTGTTCGATGCGCAGATCCTCGCGCAGAACGTGGTGAACGGCGCCGACAGCTTTCCGCTGCTTGCCGTGCCGTTCTTCATGCTGGCCGGCGAGATCATGAACGTCGGCGGCCTTTCCAAGCGCATCGTCCACCTGGCGCTGACGCTCGTCGGCCATCGCCGCGGCGGGCTCGGCTTCGTCGCCATCCTGGCGGCCTGCCTGCTGGCCGCGCTGTCGGGCTCGGCGGTGGCGGACACGGCCGCGCTCGCGGCGCTGCTGCTGCCGATGATGGTGCGCGCAGGCCATGACAAGGCGCGCGCCGGGGGGCTCATCGCTTCGGCCGGCATCATCGCGCCGGTCATCCCGCCCTCGATCGGCTTCGTGATCTTCGGCGTGGCCGCCAACGTGTCGATCAGCAAGCTGTTCCTGGCCGGCATCGTGCCCGGCATCATGCTGGGGGCAGGCATCGCCATTGCGTGGTGGTGGGTTGCCAAGCGCGAGAACGTCCAGCCTGCGCCCAAGGCCACCGGCGCCGAGCGCGCGAAGGCCTTCAAGGAGTCGCTCTGGGCGCTGTTCCTGCCGGTGATCGTGCTGGTCGGCCTCAAGATGGGCGTGTTCACGCCCACCGAGGCGGCCGTGGTCGCGGCGGTCTACGCGCTGTTCGTTGCGATGGTGGTCTACCGCGAGATGAACTTCGCGCAGCTCTACCAGGTCTTCGTGAGCGCGGCCAAGACCACGGCCGTGATCATGTTCCTGGTGGCGGCGGCCATGGTTTCGGCCTGGCTCATCACGGTGGCCGACCTGCCGAGCAAGCTCATCAGCCTGCTGGAGCCCTTCATGGGCAACCAGACCCTGTTGCTGATCGCGATCATGGTGCTCGTGATGGCGGTCGGCACGGCCATGGACATGACGCCGACCATCCTGATCCTCACGCCTGTCCTGATGCCGGTGGTCAAGGCCGCGGGCATCGACCCGGTGTACTTCGGCGTGCTGTTCATCATCAACAACGCCATCGGGCTGATCACGCCGCCGGTGGGCACGGTGCTCAACGTGGTGGCGGGCGTCGGCAAGATGAAGATGGACGAGGTGACGCGCGGCGTGCTGCCGTTCATGACGGCGCAGTTCATCGTGATGTTCCTGCTCGTATTTTTCCCCTCGCTGGTGATGGTGCCCATGCGCTGGTTCGCCGGCTGACCCCACGTTTCACGTTTCTTTTTTTTGACTCAATCCCCAAGGAGACCATCCATGAAGAAGACCCTCACCCGGGCCCTTTGCCTCGGCATCGCACTGCTGCTGCCCGTGGCCGCCGCCGTTGCGCAGGACATCAAGGAGCGTTCGATCAAGTTCGCGTTCCAGAACCAGGGCGACCATCCGCAGGCCCTGGGCGCGAAGAAGTTCGGCGAACTCGTCGCGCAGAAGTCGGGCAACAAGATGCAGGTCAAGCTGTTCCCGGGCGGCACGCTCGGCGGCGACGTGCAGACCGTGTCGGCCCTCCAGGGCGGCACCATCGAGATGACCGTGCTCAACGCCGGCATCCTCTCCAACCAGGTCAAGGCCTTCGCGGTCTTCGACTTCCCGTTCCTGTTCGCCAATCCGCAGGAAGCCGATGCGGTGACCGACGGGCCTTTCGGCAAGAAGCTGTTCTCGGAACTCGCGGCAAAGAACCTCATCGGCCTGGGCTACTGGGACCTGGGTTTCCGCAACGTGACCAACAGCAAGCGCCCGATCAACAAGGTGGAAG